>NZ_JACDWV010000123.1:0-267 GCF_016464105.1 Pseudoalteromonas sp. bablab_jr010
GCATTAAGCTTAGCTGGTGGCGAACAAAAGGATGGTCGATAAACGTGATGTTAAAATCCGTCATAAGCGGGTCTCTTTCAAATAGCTGGATAATTTGCGTGTGCTATTAGAACAAAAAACCAACTTTCTGATGGATTAATCATTTTTTTTTTTGAGATGTGTATAAGAGACAGGGTTAGCTTAATGGCTCACACCACTTCCACATCCTGCCTATCAACGTTGTAGTCTTCAACGGCCCTTCAGAGACTTTAAAAGTCTAGTGAGAAC
>NZ_JACDWV010000124.1:0-279 GCF_016464105.1 Pseudoalteromonas sp. bablab_jr010
AGTGAATCCCATTCACGATTTGAACCACCTACATAAAAAGTGGGCTTAGTGAAGCGATAATGTTTAGGGTATTTTAACGGCACCATGAGTGATACAAATACACGTGAGCCACCGCGTGCTGAACCGACATTACGCTGATTTGCGCCATAGCAAACAATGTCTTCGTAAGGTAAATAAAACGGTTTTCTAAACAAGGTATGCGGAGTTTTTACAAGGCCAGTATGGCGATTAAAGTAAAAATTATCTCGGTGCGCTAATATCTGTCTCTTATACACATCT
>NZ_JACDWV010000125.1:0-2617 GCF_016464105.1 Pseudoalteromonas sp. bablab_jr010
CAAGGCCGGTATGGCGATTAAAGTAAAAATTATCTCGGTGCGCTAATATGGCTCGATGTTTCAGCATATAAAAACCGACTATAAACATAGGTGCATATATAGCAAATGGCACCCATCGATAGTCGCCCCACACAAAACCAATAACAACCAAATCAACGAAAAAAAACATAACCGCTGCGACCATTAGCAAGAAACTTAGAGCAGTAAATAAGTTAGACCACCCTCCAAACCATGAAATAGCCAACTGCTTACCATCGCTCTCTACCCAATGCCCCTCAAGTGTTGAGCCACTATCTGGGGATTCAAGCTCTGCTGCATATTGATCAGTAAAACGCTTACTTTTAAAGGTAAGAGTTTTGAAGCTGCAGCCATTAAGTGCTTCAGCTTTTTTTAATCGCGTTTCATAACTGTCTTGATGTAAATAGTCTCTTGGTAGCCTTTCTCTGTACTTGGTGGAATTGGCCTGATAAATCGAGTAATTTCTTTGCTTAGTTCTCTTTGCCTTTTCTATTTCTGGATCTTTTTCTTCTTTATTTCTTTGCTCTCTTCTTTCAGCACGGCCCTCATCGAGTGCTAATTGCCTAATGTTTTTGTCTTTTGCATAAATCGGTTTTTTTCTTGGGTTAAGTTTTTTCCATTCTTCAAGTTTCCTAATTCGTTCAGGCCTCTTTTTTTCATCTTCAGCAATAAACTTTGCTTTGAACTCGTCAAAACGCCTATCGACTTCTTCTGGGTTTGCACGCATCCAGTCTTCGCGCTCTTGATCTTTGCGCTTTATGTATTCTAGCGTTTCTTTTGTTATTTTTACGTGATCAAGCTGATTTTCACTAACAGGCATCGTTACATAAATTCCTTTTTAAACTTATTAAACATTAAACACCCACTGCTACTTGTCTTAATAAGGTTTTTGTTAATCGCTTCCAATAAGGCGCTGTATCAGGCTGATTTAAGCTTTCGTCGATTGGCCATTTTTCCCATGGCTTAGTGATTTCTTTGTTTGCCCAGCGTTTAAGGTGGCTAGTGAGCTATATTCAAACTTCTTAGGAGCGATACACTGGTTAAATTTTTGTGACACTTCGATTGCGCTGGCATTCATTTTTGCGAATCTATACGAAATAGACATTGATATCCTTATCTTTCAATGTTGCCCTAACAGTCAGTTTTTATAAATCAATCATTAAAAACGAAGTGAATTTTTGCCACGCTGTTTTGCCAAACTTAATCTCACTTTCTGGTTTTATATTTTCTGCGTATTTCCAAGGAAACTTAAAAATTTCAGGTGGCTTGAGCTTTTTGATTGGTTTACCCATCAGTAAATTATCTAGTTGCTCATCATCATTAAATTCTTTTAAAAGTTCATCATCTGCTTGGGTCATTTGCTTTAAAAATGATTTATCAACCCGATACCAAAAATATTTTGGACGACCATTCGCTTTATCAAACTCTGCGGTTGTTTTATCAAACTCTCGATAATATTCAAATTGTGGGATATCAGCTAATGGCTGAGTAACATCCATAAAATTTTGCAATAGCTCCCAATGTAAAAATGCAGAGCTAATTAAATTAGCACCTGTCCAAGCATAAAAAACGTCTTTTTTGAAATGTAATAGTGTAAATCCCCTATATGGAAAGCCGCTTTGAGGGTTGTTTTGGACTTTATAGTGAGCGTTAAACTCTTCAAAAGGAAATTTCAAAGAATGGCTTCCGCGATTATTATCCATCCAAACGAGACCTTTCGTACGCTCAAAGTTAACTCTTGAAGCTTTGACCTTTTTCTTTATTAACTTCAATATCGTTAAATTAAAAAATTTAGAGAATACCCACATTAAAAATATATAGCAAAGTGCAAGAGTGCCTTGTTTTTCATTACCTAAAAGATATAAAAATACTGGAATAAAAAAAAGACATAAGAGAATAGTTAAGTGAATACAAACCCAAATCAGTAATAATATATCAGACACTTTCCTACCAATTGTTGATAGGCTTAGAATGTTTGGCGTGCAACCAAGGACATTTCTATAGTGCTCTGCTTTACCAGATAAATTGTACTTAAACGCAGCGCTTTGATAACTATCATAACAATGCCCAAATACATTACCCCTGGGAAATAGCTCTTGTTTACTTTGATAGCGACAATACATTGAATCACGTTCACCTGTTGCGATTTCATTTCTAAATTTTGCAGCTTGTTTACCGCGATAAGCGGTTTCTGCGTATTGCTCAAGCATATTCAACTTCCTTATTACCGAACTGTATTACTAACTATTTATTTACAGTTCGGCACCACTCCTTTGCGTAAATACAAACCAAACTAGCTTCACTACCACACGGCTTCTCTATTTACTTGGCAATCGACTGGATCTAAATAAGGTTTTAACTCCTCAGGGAATCCATGTTTTTCGGTTATGTCTTTATCAATTTTGAAGTAATGCTCTATCGATTGATATAAGTGAGTACCAAGTGGGATGGATGTATCCATAAAGGTCATGGCTGTGGCGTATGCCAGTGAATCCCATTCACGATTTGAACCACCTACATAAAAAGTGGGCTTAGTGAAGCGATAATGTTTAGGGTATTTTAACGGCACCATGAGTGATACAAATACACGTGAGCCACC
>NZ_JACDWV010000126.1:0-7631 GCF_016464105.1 Pseudoalteromonas sp. bablab_jr010
ATATCAGCATGAAAACCGACGACATTACTTGCTTCATCCTATGTATTAACTCGCTCTAATTCGAGCTGAAGAAATTATGGCTTAAAAAGTTAGGCAAGGATCAGTGCGTTTAACTTGACTGTGGGAGTCATACCAACGCCCGTAGCACGGGCAAAGTTGGAGCGCAGCGGAAACTTTGTCCCCGTGCCTGCGATTGCTAGGCATTTCCTGTCAGCTCTCGTTTGATTTTTTCACGAGCTACAGACCTAACTTTTCGCAGCATATCCTTAAGCACGGTTGATTTTTTATCACTCAACTGCGTAAAGTAATCAGAAGCCCCTATCGGCTTGCATTCCACCTGCCCATACAGGTGTTTCATTCTATCCGGGCAGACATTGATGCCTGGATTAACAATGGTTAGCTTTCGTGTGGCCGAGAAGGATAGCCAATCAACCATATGATCATCTATGTGCTTGTCTCCAAAGCTATACCCTATACAAATGAGCTCATCGGCATAGTTTAGATTACCACGGAAAAGAGAAAGAAACTCAGATGGCGCTATTTGGCTAAGCTTTTTTGTGAACTTATGAGCCCCCGATAACAGGCTTTTCCTTAGAAACTGAATTTCGCCGTTTTCATCCTCATAAATATTCTCATTCGTACATACAACGCCATCTCGAACCGCAATATTTTGGTTGATTTGATTTAAAATCTGGATCTGGGAAGACAGGGATTCTGGATCATTTCCAATTGCGCTTATTTTTAGATAGTTAAGCTCGTCATCTTGACCAAATATATCTAAAGAACCATGCAGTTTAATTAGATTAATCCCATACTCACCGTGACCAAAGAAACTGTATTGATTCTCTTCAATGGATTTACGACTTAACCGCTCAAAGGGGAAGCTACGTATTGAGCCATTAGCAGTTTTCATAGGAATACTGACTTTTTCATTAAAGCCAGACTTCAATGGGATACCACATTTGAGCGCCAACATCTCAATTATGCAATCATGATTTAAGGAGAAAACCCAAAGTGGTTTATTATTACGAGCCATTTGCTCGATCGATGAAAAATCCTCCAGTGCTGCTAACGCATAATGAGTGTTTTTTACTTGGCGTTCCATAAGAAGGCCATATACAGCTTGAAGCACAAAACCAAGCGCTGCATAGTAACTCTGCCTTTTACTCTGATCTCGCTCCCTTGAGCACTCCACCTCTATACCGCCAATGATATTTTCATAATGTAAATTCTTGTTTTCTAATAGAGACACAAGGAGCGAGACAGCATCATTATGCCATCCGCCACCTTGGGACTTCCAATTTTCATTAAATGAAATAAGTTTTTCGGGAGTTAACCAACGCCTTATTTCGGCAGTTAATTCCCAAACGAGAGGCATTCCGCAATCATATGTTGCTCCCGCACCTATAAACAAAGCTTTCATTAGAACTCGAGCCTCATTGATTGCCTAACAATTTTATAGTGCGCTCGTCGCGCATCTTTCTGCCGATGTTACGCGCATGAATTAATAAATCTATTTTTAACAAATAACGTAATGCATTGCCAATTATAATATTATTATTGACATAAAGGTATTCAGAAAAAGAAAATGCGCTCGTCGCTCATTTTCTTGGATATGGGAGCACAACAACAAAACTGTATATTAACACAGTTATTTATGTCATCACCAACATAAAAGTTAGTGGAATATCAGATTATGGAGTAGAGCCAATATCATTAGTTGAATCACTGTACCTGATAGCTCAAAGGTGATCTATAGAGTAATTACGTTAACTCACTTTGGGGCAAAAACACGTTAGAGTATTTATTCGGTAACGGCTCAAACACCAGCGCAGCTTTGCTGCATCCGCGAGCTTTGCTGCATCCGCGAGCTTTGATTTGTTAGGCATTTTCTTAGTTTAATTTTCATCTGGAACCAACTCACCATCATATTTTTCTGCTGCATCAAGCACTGCAGCAAGAGCATCTTCTGGGCTAGCCCTTCCACATATTTTTTCCATCAACGATCTGCGAACATAATACCTAGATGGCAATTCTGGATTTTTGATATTTTGAAGGCCCTGAATAGAGCACATTGCCAATATACTTTGCATATTCTCAACCATCTCATCGTGCGATAACTCTATTTCATACGGGAGCTTTTCCAAGTGCGCTGCTTCTATAATTTCATCTATTACTGACTTTTTCCACACCGTCCCAATTTGAGGGTCTACATCTCCCTGAACTCCTATACGGCCCACATAGATACCTACGAGAATCACAGCTTCTTGGTTGAGTTGATATGTAGAGCCGCGAATTTGAATCCGCCCGTTAGGGTTGTAATACAGCACGGGAGAACCTGACATACCGCTTTTTGACGCACTATCGATGAGAAATTTTGGTTCCTTATTCCAACCATACTGTACAGATGAAGCTATTGTGGCCCGCTTCCAGACAGGTTGTGAATAAAAGTCCTTCACATTATGTGGATACCCTGGAATAAATAATTCCTCTGTCACATCAACGCTATCAAACCATTTATCAATCACTTCAGAGTTTGGAACAAGATAGCTTTGTATAGGGCATATTTCAGTAGTCCCACCGCCAGGTACTTTCATGATGGGGGAAAAACCAATGTCTTTATGTTTACCTGTTGAAAGGTATATTTCAGACAAAAAAGTTCCACTAGGGTCAAAAGGTATAATCGCTACATCCACTCGAGGATAATTTACAGGGTGGATATAAAAAAGTGATTTTTCTTCATCAACCAATTGGATTGTAATTGAGTGACGAGTCACCATACCAGAAGTAGGCTCATTGACGGCAAGATTAACTACTACGTTATCAGGTATTGCTGACTCATTTGATAATGGCTTTAATGTTTCAGAATGTCGACCGGCCAGATTATGCCAAGCTGTAACAATAAAGTAGTTTGATCCGTGCTTATAGATAACTCCTGAACCGATTGAAAGCTCAGTCTTTTTATATCTCATCGTTAAATGAACGACAGAATTACTAGCTGCAGCCAAACTTAACTCCTATATGGTTAGCTGAGTTCGGCAAAATATGCCTAGCAGCTTATTGAACTCCATTTTGGTGGTTTATAACACACCAAAATGGCGTATATTACATACCATGATAATTTCACCAATAATTACCTTTGTAAATAAATAATTAAGACAGCTAGGAATTAAGCATGTTATTTTGCCCCAAAAAGACGTTTAATAATGTTATCGGACAAAATTAGGCTCTTACTCTAAAAAGCGGGAATAAATTTAACAGGCCCGTAAAAAATACCTCAGCAAACCAAAGAGCTTTGTCTTTATCCAATGTAAATCTTTTAGCTACATCTCCTCCAGCGCCACTATAACCAATTTCTACAACGTAATATTCTTTCATATTTACCCTCTTATTTTAGATTAATTACTTTTTTACTATTGAACCACAAAGTTGGCCATCACGCTCAGAGTAAGAAAATTTAAAATATTGAAACTCAGTAGATACCACTTTTATATTCTCAAGTTCAGCTGAGTAAGTGTCATTCAATAGTTTTTCCTCTCCACTTATAGTGTTTAAGGCCGTATACGTAGTAAACAAATCCACTTTTATTTGCTTTTCGATTGCAGCTCTATCATATGATAATGGATAACATGCAGTATTATCCCCATGGATAATTGCTGTAGCTTCGCTTGATAAGCACGCTAAGATTATTGATATTAGTGCTGTACTATTTTGCATTGAAAGTCTTCCACATCGAGCATTTAAATCTAAGGCTAACACACTCTTTAAATCACGCTATTTTCCAGAATTAAACAATTTAACTGGGCCGAAACAGACAGTTCCTTGCTTTGAGCTCAATAGAATCAATATCAAAGTAATGATTAAGGGAGTGTAAAATTCAAGCGGCAAAGTCATACCGTATCGAAAGTATGAATTCAAGCTGCAACTTACAATAGATAATGAAATACAAAGTGAAATGTAAAATATCCCCCGTACTGGGCTTTGCTTTTTTTTAATGAGTAACATTTGAACCTCCAATTAACATCACTCAATGATAAATTTCAATGGAACATATTAAGTTTGTTTTTAATTAAAATTTCACTTTTTAAGCCAAATGGATTTGAAAGTTTGTAAGCTTGCTGAGAAAAGACTGCCAGAAATTATAACTTTAATGAAGCTAATGGCGTTTTTAGTGCTATTTTCGCCACACTATAACTCCTTCTCATCTAAACAGATGTAAATTTTTCTCCTCAAATACGCAGGCAAAAGATAACAGTTGGTCATATAAAAGCAATAATAAAGGACTATTGCTGGTAAACTCTCAGTACATTATTATGAAATTCGATGTAGTAGTTAGAGTTGGATGTTTGTATGGGAGCTTCGCCTATAGCCTTAATGAGCTTATTATTCTGCTTCATATTTTGGGTGATTTCTTTAGCTGTATTCTTAAAGCGTGAATTTATTCGTTCTCTTGCAATAGCGCAGCGCGTTAGAAAGTTGGTTCAAGAGTCGATTCAACTGGAGGTCTACATGAAAGGACTGCCAGTTAATGATGAGCGTTCTGCTGTCTTCCGTAGAATTCAAGAAATTAAAGCTGAACTTGCTGGAATAGAAGGCTTTCCTCAAAAGAGTAGTATTACCCCTGCCTATGCATCCAAGATAGAGCTCAAAAATGTTGTTAATTTAGCCAGCTACAAACGCAGAGCTTAATATGGAACATATAAATGCATTTGTAGTTTCTTATAACAAGTTATTTACTGCAGGAGCTAGTGACTTCTTTTTTAAATACTTGATGAGCTTTTCAGGCTTACTTTTTATGGTTTTCTGCCTAACTATCATTAAAGCCTACTTCAAAAAAACATCATTCTCACACATGTGTTTAGTAACATTCGTTACAATATCCTATTTATCAACAGATTACTTAATGGCTCTAGAGTACTTAAGAGAAGCGGGTGGTTTTATAGATGGTATAGTCAATATGTATTTGATGTTCTCTCTTTTTGATAGCATTACAGCACTTATCATTGCCTTACTGTTTCCTTTTATAAGAAAGGGTAAAGGATACTCAGATGGTTCAGTAATCACAATGTGTATCTTTTTGATAAATTCAGTCTTGCACCTAATTTTGATGTTAAATTATATTACGCAAAATTCTCTTAACCCTTTTTTAGGCTTTTTTTACTCTATTACTGTAAATATAAACGACTTGATATTACTTTGTGCATTTCTAGCACCAACTTTTATTACTAAAGTAAAACTTCTTTTTACGGAAAAATTGCTTTTACGCCAGTCGGATTAAAAATGGCCAAGGTCTTTCTGGCCATTTTCTTGCTAATTTGATTTTGCCTAGGCTGATTTGGAGGGTTTGGCTTTAATTGTTAAAGCACCTTCTAATGACGTTTTAATCTTCTTAGTAATTGTTGGAACAAAAGTAGGGTCAATAATTCCGTAATCAGCACTTTCTTCTAACGAACTTGCAACTACTTTATTTACAGTTTCAAGAAGCTCTTCAGGTCTAACATCTTCTAGACTTGTGTTTTCATTTATGTTCAGAAGAAGGTAGTCTAGGCTTACATTTTTTTTAATCGCAGTAGTTAAAATAAAATCCCATGGCATAGAAGGGCGGCTCAACCACATTTTCATAGTGCTCGCATTATGCCCTAAAGCTCGACGCCCATTCTCATCTTCAATTTCATGTAGCTCATCAACACCCCACACCTGTTTGCATCGTTCTAAAACTTGCGAGACGTATTTTTTCTTTGAGTCATCATCTAGATTTTTAAAGTATGTATCAGCCATGTTTGGTTGTTCTTATAAGATCACTAGCTTATATTCTAACAAAAAAAGATAAATTTAAAATGAACAAATAAAATCATGTTGTTCCTTGTCACATCTTGTTATGTAATAAAATCCTATATATCAGTAAATTGCAGCCAATACGACAACCAAGAACAAAATATTTGAGATTAAAACAAATTATTCAACACATCCTCAAATGCCTTTGAATCTTCATCTACAATATACATTGCAGTTGTAACTTCTTTAGAGTGGCCCAGAAGTTTACTAATTCTACTTATCTTTACGCCTTTTTCATCGAGCCAAGTCGCGTATGATCGTCTTAAAGAATGGGGAGCAACAGTATTATATTTTTTACAAAGTTCATAAATAGCGCTACCAGTTAAAGGGTTGCTATTTTCAACATCAATATTTCCACTACGTGGCACTTTGACAAATAACGGACCAGGCTTTATACCTCGAACGTTCAACCAGTCTTCCAAAGCAATTTTTGTAATAGGGTGGATCGCAACATATCTTTCCTTATTACCTTTACCAATAATCTTCAAATACTGAGTATTTACTGTAACTCTATCTTCGTTACTAAGCTCTAAGATTAATGATGAAATCTCTATTGTGGCCAACTCACTTCTTCTTAACCCAGTACCAATTAAAATATGAAAAAGTGCCAAATCTCTAAGCATTTTATTTCTATTAGTTGGGTTTGAGCTTGCTATTCTCTCCAAAAGCCCTTGGAAACTAGAACGAGAAATTACCTGATGTTTTTTAATTCTAGAGCCGGTTTCTCCTTTCACTTTTAGAATACCATCTAGCTGCAATCTAGTAATCTGTCCTAACAAATAGGCATGCTCACATACACCCTTTACAACGGATACATATAATGAAATCGTTTTTGGAGATAGCTCCTTGGCTTTTAGGTTATGGATAAGGCTATTCAAATCAGTTGAAGTAATTTCTGCCCAATTAATTTCATAAAAATCTGGGTAGCCGGTATGTATTGCAATTGCTTGCAAACATCGAGTGACGGTCTCTTTGGATGTATCCGCCGTCAAAGAGTTAACATAATTAAATATCGGACATTTAGGGTTTACATAAATCTCATTTAATTTTTGTTTAATCTTGGTAGCCGGTAATTGAGGCTGTTTTAAATCGATAATCTTTTCCAATCTGCTGTTCATAATTTAAATTCATACGAAATCATAAGCACTGTACATTTATACACCCTTAATTAACTTGTGTAAATGCCCATTTATACAAGTTAAATATTATGTTAAATCAACTATAAAATAGAATCTTGGGAAATTAGACTCTATTAATTAAAAAGATTTTTCTAGGTAGAAGGGTATGTTTTACTTCCGAAATTTAACAAGTAAAAGATAAAATTAAACACTGCATTTTACTTTTTAGATTCATCTGATGGCTCGACGGCAAAATGGCGCGGGCAATCCCTATATTGATTCCCGCCACAATGCTCTTTGCCACTACAACGAAATCCACTTACCTCAAAATTTATTACCGTGGCTGCGTTAGAACACAAAGGGTTGCTGCACTTGACACTTTGTACTCCTTGGTTATCGCTATTTCTAATTACCGTGTCCAATTTCTCAATGGGATTCATCTCAGTAATTTTATATTCCTTAGAACTTCCTTTTATATTTCAGTTGATATCAGCCTGCTCTGTAACCTTAATTTATACGTTGATCATACGCAACTTTGTGAACTACCCAGCGACATCGCTTCGCTCTGATCACTGGGCTTCTACAGTCTAGCTTAACGGCTAGGCTGCTTCTTTTTTCTCAGATCCAAAATCCAACTTCGATAATTCGAAGACTTTCGTTTTAACGGATTGTTTCTCC
>NZ_JACDWV010000014.1:0-201 GCF_016464105.1 Pseudoalteromonas sp. bablab_jr010
AGATGTGTATAAGAGACAGATAGAAAACAAACTGGTTTAAAGACAAAACGAAAGGGAAGAGAGGAAGACAAAAAGGACGTTCACCATTTAGAAGAATGATGAATAAACTTATTTATTTCTCCTTTTTCTCTCCTTTTCTTTCAAACGTGGTTAGTACAATCTGTCTCTTATACACATCTGACGCTGCCGACGATGTCGCTG
>NZ_JACDWV010000127.1:0-25253 GCF_016464105.1 Pseudoalteromonas sp. bablab_jr010
CTGCTATGTGAAAGTAGGTCATCGCCAGGCTCCAAATAAGAGAAAGCCCGATTCGAAAGAGTCGGGCTTTTTTGCGTTTGTAGCTGTCAGACAGGTAGGTTGGGTAGAGCGGAGCGAAACCCAACACAATCCATGTGAACCTCTTCATAACCCATGGTTAAAAATTCTTAAAATCTCTACTGGTCTAACAGGTTAGCGATCTCTAAAATGGCTTACTTCACCTTGCGCTAATTCGTCTGTTATTAATGAGCTTTACCTCTTCATTGTGCATGACGAATTACCACGCTGTTGGGTTTCGCTGCGCTCTACCCAACCTACGCCAGACCTTCAAGCTTTATCTTGCTAATAGACAACTCTGAAGTGCCTTGGCAGGGCTTTATTGCTTAGGGAGACTCTTACCCAAAAAACCACACCGCGCGGCTGTTCGCTGACATCTGAAAGCTGATAGCTCTTTTTATGTTGGGTTTCGCTTCGCTCTACCCAACCTACGCCAGGCCTTAAAACTTTCCCCTTGCTAACTCGCTAACTTTACTCTAGCAACTCGCAACTCATCAGCTTATGAACCAAAAACAAAAACGCCAGCATATAGCTGGCGTTTTTTAATCTGAGGGTAAGCTTGGTATTAAGCTTTTGGACCTGCTGATTTGATTGCTTCTGAAACATCGTATTTAGCGAAGTTTTCAGTGAAGTCAGAAGCTAGTTTGTTTGCATATTCTGCGTACTTCTCTTTATCTTCCCATGTATTGATTGGGTTAAGAAGTTGGCTGTCTACACCAGGAACAGCCACTGGTACATCTAGGTTTAGAACGTCGATGTGTTGAGTTTCAACATCTGCCAGTTTACCTGATACGATTGCATCAACTACAGCACGTGTAGTCGGGATATCGAAGCGTTGACCAGTACCGTAAGGGCCACCTGTCCAACCTGTGTTAACTAGGTATACTTTAGCGCCGAATTCACGTACACGCTTCATTAGAAGCTCTGCATAAACGCCAGCAGGACGTGGGAAGAAAGGAGCACCGAAACATGTTGAGAATGTAGACTCGATGTCGCTTGTAGAACCGATTTCAGTTGAACCGACTTTCGCTGTGTAACCGCTTAGGAAGTGGTATGCAGCAGCTTCTTCAGTTAGTACTGAAACTGGTGGTAATACACCGCTTACGTCGCATGTTAAGAATACAACGGCTTTTGGCTCACCAGCACGGTTTTCTACTTTACGTTTTTCAACGTGCTCTAGTGGGTAAGCAGCTCGGCTATTTTGTGTAAGGCTTGTATCATGGAAATCTGGTACACGGTTTTCGTCAAGTACCACGTTTTCTAAGATTGTACCGAAACGAATTGCATTCCAAATTACTGGTTCGTTCTTTTGTGAAAGATCGATACATTTAGCATAACAACCACCTTCGATGTTAAATACGCTACCAGGTGCCCAACCGTGCTCGTCATCTCCAATAAGGAAGCGAGTAGGGTCTGCAGATAATGTTGTTTTACCTGTACCAGATAGACCGAAGAATAACGCAGTGTCGCCTGCTTCACCTACGTTTGCAGAGCAGTGCATTGGTAATACACCTTTTGCAGGAAGTAGGAAGTTTTGTACAGAGAACATTGATTTCTTCATTTCGCCAGCGTAGCGCATACCAGCTAGTAGAACTTTACGTTGTGCGAAGTTAATGATTACAGTGCCGTCACTGTTAGTGCCATCACGCTCTGGGTCACATACAAATGAAGGTACATTCATTACCTGCCACTCAGGGAAGTCTGCAGTATTGTATGTTTGAGGTTCGATAAACATGTTTTTGGCAAAAATATGATGCCATGCAGTTTCTGTTGTAACTACAACTGGTAAATAGTGCTCAGGATCAGCGCCAACTTCTAGGTGAGAGATGAAGTGGTCGTTGCTTTTCACGTGTTCTTCTACACGTGCCCATAACGCGTCAAACTTGTCTGCATCGAATGGGCGGTTAACGTTGCCCCATTGGATTTCGTTTTCAGTGCTTGGCTCTTGAACAATAAAACGATCTTTTGGAGAGCGGCCAGTGCGAGCACCGGTTTTAGCAACAAAAGCACCATTAGCGGCTAGAGTCCCTTCGCCACGACGAATAGCGTGTTCGACAAGTTCAGCTGCTGTAAGATCAACAAAACTAGTAGCGTTTGCAGTCATGTTTATACCTAAATTGTGAGAGATTGAACGGGATAGCTCTGGGGTTCTTAGTTTTCCCTTTTGCTAAAATAATAGTAACAGAAGGATTAGGGATATTCGAGTGTCTGAAGGGCCTAAAAAGGCATATATTTGGCAAAAAACATGAATAATTTCAATGATACCGGTGTCATAAAATGACGCATTTTCATGACACCGGTATCATTAGTTTTGATATTATTTTTAATAAAAAAGCCGCACTGATGGCGGCTTTGAATATAATAATATTTATTATGATGTATTAATTAAAAATGGCTTTAATATCTTGCTCGTTGAATATGTAATCTTTTAAGCAATAATGACAGCTAATTTTTACTTCACCATTTGCTTGCACGTCGGCAAGTAATTCGTTTTGACCTACATTAACTAGTGCAGCAATTGTTTTGTCTCTGCTACAACCACAACGGAAACTAATAGACTGTGGTTCGAATAACTGAGGATTATCTTCATGGTAAAGTCGAGTCAGCACAGTGTTAGCATCTAAACCTAGTAACTCTTCATCTTTGATTGTGTTGCTAATCGCTTCTAGATGAGTAAAGTCTTCTACCGACTTTTCTTTATTAACGGGTAATACTTGTAAGAATAAGCCTGCTGCTTTTGCTGTGTCTGCTGTTACTTCAGTTGCAAACCAAAGACGTGTTTTTAATTGTTCCGATTGCTCAAAATAGTTTTCAAGGCATTTATCTAAGCTATCGTGTTCTAACGGTACAATACCTTGGTATCGCTCACCTTTAGTTGGCGTAATTGTAATAACCATATAGCCATTACCAATTAAGTCTTTTATTGAGCTACCGGTTACTTCACCTTGAAGGCGTGCGATGCCTCGCATGTTTTGTTTATCGTCACCATTAATTACGGCATATTTTACTGGGCCATCGCCTTGTAGTTGAACGGCAATTTCGCCTTCAAACTTTAAAGTAGCCGTCAATAAGCAGGTAGCAACAAGTAGTTCACCTAATAAGGTTTGCACAGGTGCTGGGTAATTATGGTTTGCGATCATCTCTTGAAAAGTGTTTTCAATTTGTACGAGTTCACCACGTACATCGAGCTGATCAAATATATAACGATGAAGTAAATCTTGTTGCATGAGTTGCATTACCTAACTTGATTTCATTTTTAACAGTTCACGTCTTTGCTTCTTATCTGGTTTACGATCAGGATGTGGAGCAAAGAAGCTGTTGTTCTTACGGGCGATAGCATTTGCTTCGCGTTTCTCAATGCTTGCTTGAGTTTCTTGGTATAAGGTTTGTGCAATGGGGGCGCCTTGACGTTTTTCAAGGATCTTTTCAATTGTCACTACCTTTTCATCGACCCCTTGTAGTAGTTTAACTACTGCACCTACCTCGACAATTTTACTGGGCTTGGTACGTTGTCCATTATAATGCACTTTGCCACCTTGCACCATGTCTCTTGCTATTGAACGGGTTTTGTAGAAGCGGGCAGCCCATAACCATTTATCAAGGCGCACGCTTAATTCGTCTTGTTTGTCTTGTGACTTATGAGTGTTACCTTTTGACACAATTGTGCTCTTTTATAGCTGCTGATATATAGGCAAAATTTACCATGAAACTTAATCACAAAGAAACAGTCATAGTTATTCCTTGCAGCCCCTGTTCGTTGAATTTACCTTGTTTACAAAGTTTAATATACGTGTGCTTGTTGAATGAAAAATGAAAAGGTACTATAGGCCAGCTATCAAGCAGTAAATTAAAATAAGAAATAGAGTTTATGGATCAACACTTACAACAAGTTAAACAGTTTTTGAACGGCTTACCTCATGCCAAGCTAAGTGCATTTGTAGTGCTGTTAGTTGTTGTTTACATTGCTTTTTTGTCATCCAAGCTGTTTTGGCTTGTATGGCCAGAACCCGATACAAGCGCATTGCCAGTAACAGGTGTTAATACCATGGCAAAGCGAGTTGAGACTGTCAGTTCTCGACAAATAATTGAGCAAAATTTATTCGGCAAAGTTGTTGTCGAAACTAAAAAGTCTGCCGCTAAACAAAATCAAGTCATTAACAACGCCCCTGAAACACGTCTAAGTATTAACCTAACCGGCATTGTTGCTGTAAGCCAAAATGACCAAGCAGGTCTTGCTATTATCGAATCTCAAGGAAAACAAGAAACCTATGTTGTCGATGATGCAATTAAAGGCACTCGCGCCAAGCTTGCTCAAGTATTACCTGACCGAGTAATTTTAGATGTTAGCGGTCGTTTTGAAACGTTAATGCTTGATGGTCTAGATTTTACGAAAACGGTGTCTATGCCAGTGTTAGCAGAGCGTGATGAATCAGAATTAACTGCAGGCCCTCAACTTGTCGAAAATAATGAAATAAATGCGACTGAAGATGAAGAGGTAAAAGAAGCGCTCATCGAAACGCGTGAAGAAGTATTAGACGATCCCGGTAAACTATTTGACTACATTCGCGTCTCTCAAGCGATGGTTGATGGCGAGTTAGTGGGGTACCGCTTAAGCCCAGGTAAAGATCCTGCTTTATTTAAGCAAATGGGACTAATGAATAATGATTTAGCTATTGCGATTAATGGCTATCAATTAAATGATTTGAAACAGGCAATGTCAGCAATAAACGAATTACGAAATAGTACTGACGCAAGTATCACTATCGAACGCGATGGTGAGCAAATTGATGTGCAATTTAGCCTGCAATAACTAGCTTTGGAGTTTTTATAGAATGGTTCACGCGCTACACCTCACAAAAATCAAAAAAGGGTTAGCTAAATATGCAGCGCTTTTTTTATTAACAGGATTATCGCTTTCAGTTTCAGCTGTTGAGTATGCGGCTAATTTTAAAGGCACTGATATTAATGAGTTTATTAATATCGTTGGTAAAAATTTAAATAAAACCGTCATTATTGACCCAAATGTGCGTGGCAAAGTAAATGTGCGCAGTTATGAGTTAATGGATGAAAAGCTTTATTATCAGTTCTTTTTAAATGTACTTGAGGTTTATGGTTATTCAGCTGTAGAGATGGATAACGGTATTATCAAAATTGAAAAAAGCTCTGACGCTAAAAAGTCAAATGTACCGCTTATCACTGAGGATAACCAAGCCAGTGGCGATATGATGGTAACGCGAGTTGTACGTGTTAAAAATGTAAGCGTACAAGAGCTTGGCCCGCTAGTTCGTCAATTTAGCGATCAAAAAGATGGCGGCCACGTTGCTAACTTTAATGCTGCGAACGTGATGATGTTGACCGGCCATGCAGCGTCAGTTAACCGCTTAGTAGAAATTATCCGCTCTGTTGACCAAGCTGGTGACAAGCGTGTTGATATTGTAAAGCTTAAGTTTGCTACCGCAGATGATGTTGTGTCTGTTGTTGAGAATATTTATAAAGATGGCGGTAAAGGAAGCGTTCCAGAATTTCTAATTCCTAAAGTAGTTGCTGATGGTCGAACTAACAGTGTGATTGTCAGTGGTGAAGCGCAAGCGCGTACTCGTGCTGTTGAATTAATTAGCCGTTTAGATGGTGAATTAGAAAACCAAGGTAACACTAAAGTTATCTACCTTAATTACGCCAAAGCAGAAGACCTTGTAAAAGTATTGCAGGGCGTAAGCAAAACACTAGCAGAAGATGCGCAAGGCGGTGCAACTAAAACGCGCTCTCGTAATCAAAACGAAACAAGTATTGAAGCACACCCTGATTCAAATTCACTTGTTATTACTGCACAGCCTGACACCATGCGCTCGCTTGAGCAAGTAATTGAGCGTCTTGATGTGCGTCGTGCGCAAGTTTTAGTTGAAGCTATCATTGTTGAAGTTTTAGAAGCTGATGGTATCAACTTAGGCTTACAGTGGATTTCAGAGCAAGGCGGAATGATGCAGTTTAACAACGGCACAACAGTACCAGTTGGTTCGTTAGCCGTTGCAGCTGAGCAAGCACGCGATAAAACGATTGAAGGTACGGTTGTAGGTACCGAAACTGGTACAGTCACCAAGACTTCTGAAACACAAGAAGGTGACTTAACGGCACTTGCCTCATTACTAGGTGGTATCAATGGTTTAGCCATGGGGATTGTTAAAAACGATTGGGGTGCAATTATCCAAGCTGTTTCAACCGATACAAACTCTAATATTCTTGCTACGCCGTCTGTGACAACTATGGATAATGAAGAAGCATCGATGATTGTAGGTCAAGAGGTACCTATTATCACAGGTTCGCAAACAGGCTCAAATAATGCGAATCCATTCCAAACAGTTGAACGTCAAGAAGTAGGTGTAAAACTTAAAGTGACACCACAAATCAATGACGGTTCAGCAGTTCAGTTAACGATTGAGCAAGAAGTGTCAAGTGTGAGTGGTGCTACTGCGGTTGATATCTCAGTAAACAAACGTGCCATTAAAACCACGGTTATGGCTGATGATGGTGGTATGGTTGTACTGGGCGGCTTGATTGATGAAGATGTGCAAGAAAGTGTCTCTAAGGTGCCATTATTAGGTGATATCCCAGTACTTGGCCATTTATTCCGCTCAACCAGCACCAGTAAGCGTAAACGTAACCTGATTGTATTTATTCGCCCGACCATTGTACGTGATGGCATCAGCATGAATAAATTAAGCCACTCAAAATATAACTTTATCCGTGGCGAACAACACAAACAAAAAGAAGATGGTATTGATTTAATGCCATTAGAAGATGCGCCAATTCTTCCAGAGTGGGATGATGCCTTAGTATTACCACCAACTTACGAAGAATATCTAAAACAACAAAACGCGAATGAGCGCAATGATGACTAATGCAATTTCTGAAATCAATGACGAGCTAGCATCAGACGTACCAGCTAATCATGATGAGCTGCTAACAAGTGATGATCTTGTTAGCTTGCCAACTAAGCGGTTGCCATTCTCGTATGCGCGTCGCACAGGTGTGCTGTTAGGTAAAGATCAAGACAACTGGACAGTTTATTACCGCGGTGAGTTGGATGTTAACGCTTTACTTGAGGTGCGTCGTATTGCGGGTCATGGTTTTTCGCTAGAACAATTACCTGATGATAAATTTGAGCTGTTGCTTGAGGCTTCTTATCAGCGTGATAGTTCTGAAACACAGCAAATGATGGAAGATATCGGCAACGAGGTTGATTTATTCTCGCTTGCAGATGAGTTACCGCAAACTGAAGATCTCCTTGCAGGTGATGATGATGCGCCAATCATCAAGCTGATAAACGCGATGCTCAGCGAAGCAATTAAAGAAGGTGCTTCAGATATTCATATCGAAACCTTTGAGCAAGAGCTGGTAATTCGCTTTAGGGTTGATGGCATATTAAAAGAAGTTTTAAAGCCGAATCGTAAACTCGCTTCACTGTTGGTGTCGCGTATTAAGGTTATGGCGAAACTAGATATTGCTGAAAAGCGGATTCCGCAAGATGGCCGTATTAGTTTGCGTATTGCTGGTCGTGCCGTAGATGTGCGTGTATCGACTATGCCATCAAGCTTTGGTGAGCGTGTCGTGCTACGTCTACTTGATAAAAACAACGCACGCCTGAACCTAGAAGATTTAGGTATGACTGAGCGTAACCGTGAATTGTTTGCTGATTTAATCAGTAAGCCGCACGGTATTATCTTAGTAACCGGTCCTACGGGTTCTGGTAAAAGTACCACCTTATATGCGGGTATGAGCCAAATCAACTCACGGGACCGCAATATTCTTACCGTTGAAGATCCAATTGAGTACGAGATCCCAGGCATTGGTCAAACTCAGGTTAATACCAAGGTAGATATGACCTTTGCCCGAGGCTTACGTGCCATCCTTCGTCAAGACCCTGACGTCGTAATGGTGGGTGAGATCCGTGACCTTGAAACAGCACAAATTGGTGTGCAAGCGTCATTAACCGGTCACTTGGTTATGTCAACACTGCATACTAATACAGCTGCTGGTGCTATCACGCGTATGGAAGATATGGGTGTAGAGCCTTTCTTACTGTCATCATCGTTACTCGGTGTATTGTCACAACGTCTTGTACGTACTTTATGTAATAGCTGTAAAGAAGGTCACATTGCTGATGAGCGCGAGTGTCAGTTATTAGGTGTCAATCCTGCTGAGCCGCCAACAATTTATCGTGCAGTTGGTTGTGAAGAGTGTAACTTTAATGGTTATCGCGGTCGTACTGGTATTCATGAGTTGCTGGTTGTTGATGAAACAATTCGCGAAATGATCCACAGTGGTAAAGGCGAACAAAGTGTTGAGAAGTACATTCGTAAACATAGCCCAAGTATTCGCCAAGATGGCTGTAATCGCGTACTTGCAGGTCGCACTACCTTAGAAGAAGTCTTGCGTGTAACACGTGAGGAAGGTTAATCATGGCAGCATTTGAATACCGTGCCCTCGACGGCAGAGGTAAAGAGAAAAAAGGCATCCTTGAAGCCGATACGGTAAAGCAAATCCGCCAAACTTTGCGCGATCAAGGTTTAATGCCTTTAGAGGTCGTTGCTGCTGCAGAAGGTGAAAAGCAAGCGACTGGGGCAAAGGGCTCTTTATTTGGGAGTTTCTTTAAACCAAAAATTTCGACTTCAGATTTAGCATTAATCACTCGTCAGCTTGCAACCTTAATCCAGTCAGCATTACCTGTTGAAGGGGCTGTCATGGCGGTGGCTGAGCAATGTGAAAAGCCGCGTTTAAAGCGCATGCTTATGGCAGTGCGCTCAAAGGTTGTTGAAGGTTATACCTTAGCTGATGGCATGAGCGAGTTTCCGCATGTCTTTGATGATTTGTATCGTGCTATGGTGGCAGCTGGTGAAAAATCGGGTCACCTAGACCAAGTTTTAAATCGTTTAGCAGATTACACGGAACAACGTCAGCATATGCGTAGTCAAATCACACAGGCGATGGTGTATCCAACCATTCTTGTGGTATTTGCTATTGCGATTGTCTCTGTATTGTTAGGTACTGTGGTACCTAAAATCTTGAAGACCTTCGAAAAATCAAAACAAGTATTACCCTGGACGACTGAATGGGTAATGGCCGCCAGTAATTTTGTGCAAAACTACTGGTTTATTAGTTTAGTCATTATATCCGTGTTAGCTGTGGCCATTAAGCAAGCGCTTAAACAGCCGCATATTCGTTACTGGTATGACGAAAAAGTGCTGCATTTACCGGGCATTGGTAAGGTAGCTCGCGGTGTTAATACGGCGCGTTTTGCCCGAACTTTAAGTATTTTATCGTCAAGCTCAGTGCCGCTACTTGAAGGGATGCGTATCTCTGGTGGTGTACTGGCTAACGAAAAAATGAAAAAGTCGGTGCAAGATGCTGCAACACGTGTAAGTGAAGGGGCGAGCCTTCGTGCTTCACTTCAACAAACCAAACTTTTCCCACCTATGATGCTACACATGATAGCCAGTGGTGAAAAATCAGGTGAACTTGAGCAAATGCTGGAACGTGCTGCAAATAACCAAGATCGTGAGTTTGAGAGCATGGTAAACGTGTCTCTGAAACTATTAGAGCCCGCGATGATTGCTTCAATGGCGGTAATTGTATTGTTTATTGTTATGGCAATACTACAGCCGATTATGGCAATGAATAAGGCTGTAGGTCTTTAAATTAGGGAACACTAGAGCAATTAGCAGCTAACACTGCAGCTCTATAATAAATTTTTGAAGAAAGTTAGAGGTATTTTTGTGAACAAACAGTCAGGTTTCTCATTACTAGAAGTCATGGTAGTACTGGTTATCATCGGTATGATCATGTCAATTGTGGCGCCAAATATCATGGGTCAGCAAGAAGAAGCTGCAATCGATAAAGCACACCTAGATATTCAACAAATTGAAGATGCGTTAAGCCTATACAAGCTTAAAAACAAAGCGTATCCAACCACAGAACAAGGCTTAGAAGCGCTAGTAAATAAAACAAGCATTGAGCCAATTCCAAAGCGTTTTCCTGATGGCGGTTTCCTTGAGAAGTTACCAGAAGATCCATGGGGTAATCCTTACCAGCTAATCAGCCCAGGAGAAATCGGTAAAATTGATATCTTCTCAATGGGTCCTGATGGTGAAGCAGGTACTGATGATGACATCGGTAACTGGGATGAAGAAAAGTAATAATGCCTAAATTCAGCCAACTGAGCAAAGCTTATACACATCAAGGCTTACTATTATGGTAAGCCTTGGTCGTTTGCGTTTGGCTGGCCGTGCTAAGCACGCGAAAGGGTTTAGCCTCATCGAAATATTAATGGTGCTCGTGGTGATTGGTTTTGTCACCAAAATGGTTGCCTACAGTTTTGATGGTGGTGCTGAAGAAGAACTCGAAAAACAAGCGCTCAGATTACACACTACGATTAATATGGCGTCTGAGTTTGCGATTTTAAATCAGGTTGAGCTGGGTTTTCATCTTGACCAAGATACATTTGAATTTTTAGTTTTTGACGGTGATAAGTGGGTTACTTTTGACCGTGAAAAATTGTTTGCCCCAATTAAGGTTGATGAGCGCTTTGAACTCACTCTTAACCTTGATGATTTAGCCTGGGCACAAGATAACTTACTAGAGCAGTCCAACTGGCGTGAATTAATGAGCGGTGGTGACGAAGACAGCTTACTTGAGCTGCAAAAGCTCAAAATACCGCAAGTCCTTATTTTATCTTCTGGCGAAGTCAGTGCGTTTCAATTGATTTACGAGCTTAAAGATGAGCGTGAACCACAATATTTTATCGAAGGCGAATTTATGGCCCCGGTAAAGTTTCGTATGGAGCCTGAGTAATGAATAAGTCAGCAGGTTTTACCTTACTCGAAGTGATGGTTGCCTTGGCTATTTGTGCAATGGCCGGTATTGCCGCAATGCAGGCAACCGGTGAGCACATTAATCACCTATCGTCGATTGAAGAACAAACTTATGCTTCTTGGGTTGCCGAGAACGTAATGGTGGAGCAGCGCGCTAAAGGCGATAAATGGACAGGCAAAAGTGGCGTCAAAGGCACTGAAACACTCGCTGGTTTTGAATGGTACTGGCGTCAGGATGTGGTTCCTACTGCTGATAAAACCTTTGTAAAGGTCACCATTAACGTATTCGCCGATTCAAAGCTTGAATACCCAGTGTATGAGCTTTCTACTTATTTGAATAAAGGTGATAAGTAGTGAAGCAACGCGGTTTTACCTTACTTGAAGTAATTGTCGCCATGGGCATTTTAGCCTTTGTGGTGTTATCGACCCATCAAATTCTTGATTCGACAACCAAAGCAAAAGAAGCCTCAGACGAGACGATTGCTGAGTTAAATGGTTATCAAACCTTATTTCGTTTGATGGACCAAGATTTTAGTCAAATGACTAAACGTCAGGTTCGAAACGAAGCCGGTGATTTTCAAGACACGTATGTTTTGGCTGGTCGTTATATTCTTGATAGCCAATACGATGGTATTGGCTTTGTTCGTGATGGTTGGATTAACCCGATTAATCTACTGCCGCGCTCTGAACTGCAAGCGGTTGGTTATCGCGTGATAGATGATAATCTTGAACGAGTGTATCGGGTGTATGTTGATCAACTAGATAACATGGAGCCGCGCTCACAAGTTATTTTAGAAGATATTGAAGATCTGAAGTTTGAATTTTTAGATGACAAAGACGAGTGGCAAGAGCAGTGGCAAATTAAAGCGCTGCCAAAAGCGGTTGCAGTCACTATTCAAAAAATAGAACAGGAGCCAATTCGTCGCGTGTTTTTGGTGCCAGGTGAGGGCAAAGTAACTACTCAAACAAATAATAGTAATAACGGCGCTAATGGTAATAACAATAATAATAGCGGAACGGGTGGCTAGTCATGACTACAATGAATCGCTCCAAAGGTGCGGCGCTTGTTATTGTGCTATTTATTGTGGCGCTGGCTGCGATGTTAGCCGTTGAGATGAGTGCTAATTTAATGGTGCAAGTGCAGCGTAGTAGCAATATTCAAAACCATCAACAGGCTAAATGGTATGCCTTTGCAGCTGAAGAGCTGGCAATTAAAGCACTAAAACAAACTAAAAAAGATGATCCTGATAAAACGCATTTAGAGCAAATTTGGGCACAGCAGGGCGGGGTTCCTTATCCTGTTGATAATGGTACCTTAAGTGGCACGATTACTGATTTACAAGCATGTTTAAACTTAAATGCATTGCATGTAAAACCAGATCCGCAGACGGATCCAAATAATAAAACGAACCCAGCACATAAGGCATTGTTGGCATTATTAGAAAACATTGAGAATTTACCAACGTATGAATCAGAAGAAGCCATGGCCGATAGTGTGTTTGATTGGTTAGATGAAGATAGTATTACCTATCGCTCAGGTGCAGAAGAAGATGAGTATTTATCTCGACAATACCCATATATGACGGCAAATAGTTACTTTGCTTCGACCTCTGAACTTCGTTTGGTAAAAGGTTTTAACCCACTCGTTATGGAGAAACTCTTACCATTTGTGTGTGTTATTCCTGGCAGTGAGTTGCTGCAAATAAACGTTAATACACTACCTGCAGAAAGTGCGATTTTATTAAGCTCGCTTATTGATGGCTTAAGCCTTTCAGGCGCTGAAGCGGTATTATCATCACGTCCTCAAGATGGGTATGATGATTTAGAAGCTTTTTTTGAAGAGGTTAACCAACAAGGCGCACAAAACGTGAAAGCCGTTGAAAATCTATTCAGTATCAACAGTGAATATTTTAAACTACAAACGCAGGCTGAATTTGCAGAGTTGCGTTTTTCGATGACCACCTTACTCCATGCCACTAATGGTACAGTAACGATACTGGCGCGAAAATTTGGAGGCGTACAGTGACAGAGATATTGTTGATCCGTACGGGTCAAACGTTAAAAGACAGCCTTAACTGGCTAATTTACTCACCAATAGAACAAGAAATAATTGCTAGCGGCGAAATTGCCAATGCAACACAACTTGGTGAGCTAACAGAAAAAGCACAATCACGGGAAGTAGTCGCACTTTTACCAAGCGATCAGGTACAACTTAAAACAGTTACCCTACCAACTAAGTGGAACCGTAAGTTAGAGCAAGCACTTCCTTACATGCTAGAAGAAGAAATAGCCTGTGATGTTGATGACTTATTCATAGCGATTGCTGAGCCAACACTTGTTGATGAAAAGCACGCTATTAACATCGCGATGACCGATCGTGAATGGTTTGAGCAATGGCTAGCAGAGTTTAATGAGCATGGCATCGAAGTATATAAAATACTGCCGGATGCTTTATTGTTACCTGATGTTGATGACAACACTCAGTTACGCGCTATTGAGCTTAATGGCCAGTGGCTATGTAAACAGGGTAACTGGCATATTGCCGCTGTAGAGCGGAACTGGCTTGCTGGCTATTTAACAGCATTAGGTAACCCTGATGTTGCACACTTTAGCCCTGCAACGGCTTTTCCTGATACTGTTAACCTTAGTGCTCAAACGCAGCAATACGATTTACCTTTAGCCTTATTCGCTAAGCAGTTACCTGAAGTGAAATTCAACCTTCGCCAAGGTGTTTATCAGCTTAAGAAAAAATCAGCGATTTGGTGGGGCTATTGGCAAAAAGCAGCTATTGCAGCAGGTGTTGCACTAGTTTGCAGTGTGGGTGTTAAGTCGCTTGAGCTTTATAAGTTAAATAACCAGCTTGAAGCCGCAAAAGCAGAAGTGGTTGCTAATTATCAGCGTGCTTTTCCAAATAAAAAAGTGCGACCTCAGCTTATCCGTAGTCAAATTCGCAGCGAACTTGCATTGATAGAAGGTGGCAGCACTGCTGGCTTCTTAGATTTGACTAACGATCTTGTCTCGATTTTTAGTGAAGTAAACGACTTCACACCAGAAACGCTTCGCTATGATCAAGGTCGTAACGAATTACGTATTCGCGCGCGCGGCAAAGATTTCCAGTCATTTAGTAAAGTAAAAGCAATTTTAGAACAGCGTGGCTTAACCGTAGATCAAGGCTCGCTGAACAATGATGGTGATTATGTCGTTGGTGAAATTAAGTTACGAGGTGCGGCATGAAAAACCAAATAATCAATTATTGGCGCTCGTTAAAAGAACAAGAGCAGCAACTTGTAATGGTTGCAGGTGGTGTGTTTGTTATTTTTGTGCTGGTTATGGGGGTCTTTCGTCCACTTAACGCTGCTATCGAAAAAGCAGAGCAAGACACAATAAAACAGCAAGAGCTGTTGGCGTGGGTTGATGAAAGTATTGTTAAACTTAAAGCGAGTGGTAATGCACGTAATACGAGCAGCCGTAGCTTAAGCCAAATCGTTAATAGCACCCGTAATCGTTATCAAATTATCATTAGCAAAATGCAGCCAAATGACAATTCACTTCGTTTAACCATTGACTCTGTTGAGTTTAATAACCTTGTTGAATGGTTAGATGAACTGGTTAATTCACATGGTGTGCTAATCGAGAATTTAGATTTAAGTAAAGATGACAAATCAGGCTTTGTGCGTGTAAGTCGTTTGGTACTAGAGAAGTAAACGATGAAAAGAGTTATTTTATTAATCACAGTGTTTGTGATGTGTTTTTTGGTGTTTACGCTGGTAAAAACACCCGCTGCCGTTGCACTTGATTTAGCCAAGCCACATTTACCAAAGCAATTACAATTAGGTAAAGCCAGTGGCACGCTATGGGACGGGCGCATTATGCAGGTACGTTTTGATGGTGAGCAATTAAACAATGTGCGTTGGCAATTGTCGGGGTGGTCACTGTTTACAGGTAAATTAGTGGGTACGGTACGTTTTGGTGATCCTCGTGATAAAGCGGATATTTCAGGCCATGCTGATTTTTCTTACGGTTTATTTAACCAAGCGGTTACTGTGAAAAAGACTACTTTACGCTTAACAGTTGAACGTGCCATGCAACGTTTACAACTACCTTTGCCGATTAGTGCGCAAGGTCGTGTGATTGTAGATTTAGATGAGTACAGTTCAGGCGAGCCTTATTGTGAAAGTCTAAGCGGCGAAATTGCGAGCCCGAACATTGATGTGAAAGGAATGAATAACTGGTTTAGCATTGGTCCTTTAAGTGGCCGTTTAAGCTGTAAATCCGGTGATGTAGCAGTACTTGTAGACCCTGAAAACCGTTTAGGGCTTGAAGCTGATGCAGTATTAAAAGCGAACCTAGACTTTAAAGTAGCTGGTTATATTAAACCTGAAGCAAGCTTACCGAAAGAAGTGCATGATGCTGCGAAGTTTCTTGGTCGTCCTGATAACGAAGGTCGTTATCCGCTTAACTTTTAAATTGGATTAATTGAATAGTATGCAATTACCTGAGTTTTCAAAGCAGCAAAGCGAGCTTTTAAGTCAGTTTTTAGCGCAGCATCAAGATGCGCTTAGCTTGGCGCAAACCCAAGGTTATTTATTTGCGGTGATCTGTGCTCCTGAGCCGCTTGATGTTCACCAGTGGTTAGAAGAAGTTGCACCTGGTTCTGATGGGCAAATGGATGAGCAAGTGCTGTTTGCATTTATGGCTTTATATCAACAGATCAGCGAACAAGTATTCGAGACGGGTTTTGCATTACCTGTGAGCCTACAGCTGAGCTCGCAAGGGCAACAATACCTAGATATTCAAGAATGTCAGCATTGGAGCCAAGGTTTTATGCATGGTGCGCAAGGTTACGTTAACAAGCTATTAAGCGCGCCACAGTTAGCTGATGAGTTAAAAGAAGCCTTGGCTACAGCTCTGCAAAGCTTAGGCTTTTTTACCCTTGAAGCGAGTGAAATTGCAGCCCTTGCAACTGATAATGGTTTATCAGAAGGGCAACTATGCCAGCAGCAATATGAAGTAATGAATGAATTCGCCGCTGGCTTTGCAGAGTTAATTGAAGTCGTTGCTGTAAATAGCCAACTATATAATGATGAGAGCTGGAACTAACCCAGCTCGAGTAGGATGTTTGTGCAACCTTTGGCACAGCATACAACGCCTTTACCTGGCTGATCAGTTTTCAAATCTAAGGTGAGGGCGCCTTTACACTCTTCGCAGTATAAGGTTTGACCCTTGCCCAGCTTCTTTAGCATATTACGTTGTTTAGCAAACGAGTCGCTGGTTTTTTTGTTTAAAGCAGAAAAGTCCATTACTTGTTTAGCCTTTCTTCAAGCGCATTCGAAACAATACTACAAACACGATTCAAGCGTTCGCCATAAAAGTACAAGTTAATATCTTTTTCACGGCAATAATGAAGGTGAAAGAGTTGTAGTTTATCGTCGGTAGTGAATGTGTCTTCAATATACTCAAGCTCTGAGTTTGATAAATTAAGTTGTGACTTAATATTATTTTTAGCCATATTAGCGGCAGGACTTCGGTTTACCTTACTAGCATCAGAAATCATACCGACTCCCTCACCTAGTAACCTGTCCCTAGGTTCTTTGATCAAAGGATGATCAATTGTGAAAAGTGCTAAAATTATAAGCACTAAGATGAGAAATTTTTTCATAGTCCAATAAACTTTGATCTAAATGAATAGGTGGTAGCTGCAAGTTTAATAAAATGGTTGTTTTAAAAGCAAGCAGATACGATTAAATAGTTAAAAGTTCGTATATGAAATCTAACCCTGAAATTTTCCATAGATTGAGTATAATGCAATATATAGATTTAAAGTTTCAGAAATCTTTGAACGTAATGAGATGTATTCTGATTTGCTTATTGGCACAGAAACCTCTTACTGCAAACATATGTTTGAGTATTATTTCCTAGTGGCGTTGAGGAATTTTAATGGATAATCAGATTAAGGTTAAAAATATCCCAACGGAAGTAAAAATCCAGAAACCGGAAAATGCTTCCCTCGATGATAGATTTAATCCACGTAACCGTATTTATGTTCGAGCTGTAACTGGCTTACACCAATTGTTAAGGCAGCGAATTGGTTTTATCGGCATGCTTGCGTTCATGCTACTACCTTGGATCAACTTCCATGGCCAGCAAGCTGTACTGTTCGATTTGGTAGGGCAAAAGTTTAACATTTTTGGTTTAACGCTTTGGCCACAAGATCTGACTATCCTTGCTTTCATTTTAATGTTGGCGGCGTTTGCGTTGTTCTTAGTAACTACTTTCTATGGACGGGTTTGGTGTGGTTATACTTGCCCACAAACTGTTTGGACTTTCATTTTTATTTGGTTTGAAGAAAAGTTTGAAGGTACAGCTAATCAGCGAAAGAAACTAGATCAACGCCCGATGGACTTTGATAAGTTTTGGCGAAAAAGCGCCAAGCACGGTAGCTGGTGGTTATTCTCACTTTATACAGCGTTTACTTTTGTTGGTTATTTTACGCCTATCCGCCAGTTGCTACCTGATCTTTTTACCCTTGATGCAACAGCGTATTCGTATATTTGTTTAGCCGTATTTGCAGTCTGTACTTATGGTAATGCGGGTTGGATGCGCGAGATTATGTGTTTACACATTTGTCCTTATTCTCGCTTTCAATCAGCTATGTTCGATAAAGATACCTTTACCGTGAGCTATGATGAGGCACGTGGTGAGAGCCGCGGCCCACGTTCACGCAAGCAAGATCCAAAAGAGCTTGGCTTAGGTGATTGTATCGACTGTAACTTATGTGTGCAGGTGTGCCCTACGGGGATCGATATTCGTAACGGCTTACAATATGAGTGTATTAACTGTGGTGCATGTATCGATGCGTGTGATGGGGTGATGGATAAAATGAATTACCCACGCGGCCTTATTTCCTACACCACAGAACGCAACTTAGAAACGCCAGACAACAAAACACACGCACTGCGCCCTAAGTTAATTGGTTATTTAGTTATCTTAGTGGTGTTAACAGGGGCGCTGGTGGCAAATATTGCGATGCGTAAACCGATGGAGTTGGATATCATCCGTGACCGTAATCAGCTATACCGTGTTGACTTTAATGGCCTAGTTGAAAACACCTATACACTAAAAGTAATTAACAAAGCTCAGCATCAGCAAACCTTTAATATTCGTGTTGAAGGGCTTGATAACTTTGAGTACATTGGCAAACAAACTTTCACAGTACCTTCTGGCGAGTCTTATAACGTGCCACTGTCATTGGTTGTTGATCCTTATGATTTGAAAAAGCCGATGACGAAGTTTGAGTTCGTACTTTCTGTCGATGGTGAGCCTGATGTGCAGATTTCACAGCCGAGTAACTTCTTTAAGGCGCGATAATTAAGTACACTGAGCGAATGAATAAAAAGCGGGATTTTCCCGCTTTTTTTATATGATGAGGCATTATGAGTAAATTTAGTTTTGTAGACCTTACACCCGATTCAATTTTAGATGCGGTTGAAAGTATCGGTGTTTATGCTGAATCAGGGCTGCTGGCATTAAATAGCTACGAGAACCGTGTTTATCAATTTAAAGCAGAAGATGGCCATCGTTATGTTGTTAAGTTTTACCGTCCAGAGCGCTGGAGTAAGGCGCAAATCTTAGAAGAGCATGCATTTGCATTTGAACTCGCTGAGGCCGAAGTGCCAGTTGTTGCACCTGTAATTATCGAAGGGCAAAGCTTATTTGAGCATGATGGTTATTTGTTTACGTTATTCCCAAGTGTGGGGGGCCGCATTTTTGAAGTTGATAATTTAGATCAACTTGATGTACTTGGCCGCTTAATTGGGCGAATGCACCAAGTAGCAAAAGCAAAGCCATTTGAACATAGACCTGTGATCAGCTGTGAAGAATATCTTAAGACAGCTAAAGTTCAGTTACAGGCAAGTAACTTGGTGCCAATGGCATTAGAGAACGCCTTTTATACTATTTTAGATTTGGTGATCAAAGAAACCACACAGCAGTATAAAAATGTTGAAACTATTCGTCTGCACGGTGACTGTCATGCCGGCAATATACTGTGGTCTGGTGATGCATTAATGTTTGTTGATTTAGACGACAGCCGACAAGGGCCTGCAATTCAAGATCTTTGGATGATGCTCAGTGGCGATCGTAACAATCAACTGTTACAGTTAGACACTTTAGTCGCAGCGTACGAAGAATTTAGCGATTTTGATCACAGCCAATTAAAGCTGATTGAACCACTTAGAGCGATGCGAATGGTGCATTACATGGGCTGGTTGGCGAAAAGGTGGGATGATCCTGCGTTCCCGCGGAACTTTTCATGGTTTGCTGAAGACAAATACTGGGAGCAGCAAATACTAGCGTTAAAAGAACAGCTTGCAGCGCTACAAGAAGCACCATTAAAATTATTACCATAAATTTTTAAAGTTAATAAAGTCGAGAGAACAATGTTTAAAAAATTAAAGTTAAGTCTACTCATTTTATGTTTACCTTTTGCGGCCTTTGCTGCTGATTTTGAAGCAGGTAATCAATACGAAGTATTAAAAGTTGAGAAAAGTGCAACACCTCAAGTAACCGAGTTCTTTTCATTTTATTGCCCACACTGTTTTCAGTTTGAACCAGTTGCAAAAGCATTAACGGCAAGTCTTCCTGAAGGGACTGAATTTGTAAAAAGTCATGTTAACTTTTTAGGCGGTGTGTCTAAGCAAACTCAAAGTAACTTAAGCTATGCCTACTTAATTGCTAAGCAACATGGCAAAGCAGAACAAGTAGCTGATCAAATCTTTAACAGCATCCATAGACAACGTGCTTTACTTAAAGACATGAAAGACGTTAAAGCACTACTTGCAACTAATGGTATTAGTAATGAAGTGTTTGATGCTGAAATTGCAAGTATGCCAGTGATTAGCGCTGAAAAAGCGATGCAAGATAAGCAGCAAAAATATTCAGACATGGGCGCCTTAACAGGTGTACCAACTTTTATCGTCAATGATAAATACAAAATTAATTTAAATACCATCAAGAGCCAGCAGATGCTTGATGAATTAGTCGAATTTTTATTAAAACAATAATTTTGGAGTAAAGAAGTAATGATCAAGTTAGTAAAAGCTGTATTAATGGCTGCCACGCTAGGTTTAGCGGCAAATGCCTCAGCTGCTCAATATGAAGAAGGTAAGCATTATGAAACGATTGATGCACGCGCTTCTAAAAAGCCAGAAGTAAAAGAGTTCTTCTCATTCTATTGTCCAGCGTGTAATAACTTTGAGCCTGTTGTTAAGGAGTTAAAGCCATTACTAAATAAGGGCATTGCATTTAAGAAAAGTTCGGTGAATTTTGTAGGGCCTCGTAATGATGAAATTCAAACTATCTTAGCGCAATCTACTGCAGCAGCTGCCGTGCTACCTCAGAAAGAGGCGATTACAGCAGCTGTGTTTAATCATATTCACGGTAAGCGTGCTCGTATTAACGAACTAGCTGATATGAAAGACATCTTTGTTTCACAAGGTGTATCGGCTGAAGATTTTGATAAGTACTACAACAGCTTTTCTGTACGTACTATGGCGTCTAAAATGAAACGCGACCAAGAATACTACCAACAAAAAGGTGCTTTAAAAGGCGTTCCAACTTTTATTGTTAATGGTAAATACCGTTTAATCTTAGGTGCGGACTCAGGCATCAGTGATGCAAAGAGCATGGCAGATTTAATTAACTACCTAGCTGATAAATAAGCTAATTAGTTAAATTTAATTCAAAGCTCCGTTCGCGGAGCTTTTTTATTGGTAAAGCAAATGCAAAAACTATTAGTTTCAAGCTGTTTGTTAGGAAACCCTGTTCGTTATGACGGGCAATCGCAAAACTTACTCCATCCTGGTTTAGAAACACTTAAACAGCAAGAAAGGCTCGTTGCATTCTGCCCTGAAGTAGCTGGTGGCTTACCTACACCAAGGCCGCCTGCAGAAATCAAAGTGGGTAGAGTACTTACCAAAGATGCGCAAGATGTCACAGTGCAGTTTGCTTATGGCGCAGAACAAGCACTTAAACTTTGCAAAAAACAGGGCATTCGCTATGCGTTGTTAAAAGAATCAAGCCCGTCATGTGGTCGCAATACTATTTACGATGGTAGTCATTCAGGAAAGAAAATTTCAGGGATGGGGTTAACTGCAAAGCTGTTAACTGACAATGGTATAGCTGTATTCAGCGAGCAGCAGTTGCCAGCGCTATTTGCTGCGCTGGCAGAGTGATTTTATTTACGTTGTAAAAACACACCTGATTCAATGTGATGGGTGTAAGGGAATTGATCAAAAATTGCAAAACGTTTTACTTCATGGGTTTTGCATAAGTGATCAAGGTCACGTTCTAGGGTATCGGGATTACACGAGATATAAATAATGTTGTCGTAGTTCGCAACTAGGTCACAAGTTAGCGTGTCCATACCAGCACGTGGTGGATCCACCAAGATTGTTTGGCAGTTATAGCTTTTCAGGTCTATGCCATCTAAACGAGAGAAGGTACGTTCGCCTTTCATTGCTTGAGTGAACTCTTCACTCGACATACGAATGATATCTAAATTCTCAACCTTGTTTTGTGCAATATTGTATTGTGCTGAGTAAACCGATGATTTTGAAATCTCAGTGGCTAATACGCGGTCGAATGAGCCTGCAAGAGCAATCGAAAAGTTACCATTCCCACAATATAACTCCAGTAAGTCATTATTGAGTGGTTGGCAAAGGGCTTGTGCCCACTCTAGCATCTTGATATTTACTTTCGCATTCGGTTGCGTAAAGCTATTTTCGACTTGTTGATAAATAAGCTCTTTACCGTTTACGTTTAAACGCTCGATAACATAGTCATTACCAATCACTTCTTTTTGCTTACGAGCACGGCCAATAAAATCAATCTTAAACTGTGTGCTCAGTTTTGCTTTAAGCTCTTTAATTGCTTGTAGCCACTGCTCATCTAGTTGTTTGTGATACAACAAGCTAACAAGGATCTCGCCACTTAAGCTTGAAAGGTAATCGATTTGAAACAGCTTACGGCGCAGAACTTCATTGTCTTTTAAGTTTTCGCTCATCGCTTGCATCACTTCACCCACTAAAGGTGCTGCAGGGTCAAACTCATCTACGCGGATCTTTTCTTTAGTTTGTTGATCAAACATGATGTGAAACAGGTCTTCACCTTCATGCCAAACACGAAACTCTGCACGTTGGCGGTAATGAATAGGATCAGAGCCGAACACTTCTAATTTTTCGACCCCAAAACGTCGAAACTGTGAGGTGATGCGCTGCTCTTTCTCACTCAATTGTGCATCATATTGAGTTGTATCAATTTTTATAACCGCCATGGCTGATTACCTTTTATCTCTTAGCTTTATAACGGCGCTATTGTAGGGAGCGCTGAGGATTTGTCTAGTTTTGTTATTTATTTTAGTGTCGTTTTTTTATACAAAAAACTTAAGTTCTTTGGTTTTTGGCCGATAATGAGTTAACCATAACATGGAGTCGGATCATGAAAATTGGCAACCTAGGCTATATGCCTAATACAAATGTGAATAAATACAATGGTAAACAGGCTCTGCAGCAGCCTACCATTCAAAATCGTCAAGATAGTTATCAACAACGCGGTCGTGAGCTCGCGGCAAAAGTTCTTGATGATAAACTTGCTGAGGCACTTGGTTTACCTAAAGCCGAAGAGAAAAAAGATAAACCGCTGTTCGACTTTGAAGAGATCGTGAAAAACGTACTCGACTTTGTTGGCGGTGCACTTCGTAAAGCAAAAGCCGATGGTGCTGATGATGAAAAACTCAAAGGCATGCTAGGTGATGCACGTAAAGGTGTGCAAATGGGCATCGACGATGCGTATGATGAGCTTAAAGAGTCAGGTATTCTTAACGATGACATCGAAGAGGGTATCGAAAAGTCTAAAGAAGGTATCTTTAAAGGTATTGATGAATTAGAGGAAGACTTGTTCAATCCTAAACCTAATGCGGTTTCAGTTAGCCAAGCTCAATACATCAGTTTAAGTAATAACGCAGAGTACACTTTCACCACCGCTGAAGGTGACGAAGTAAGTATTAGCTTTGCTGATGCATACGAAAGTAAGTCTGCAAGCAGTTATAGCAAAAATGGCGACAACGAAGCCTTTGTCAGTGAGTCTTCGCAATCACGTGATTTATCATTCTCTATGTCGGTCAATGGTGATTTAAATGAGCAAGAGCAGCAAGCTATCAATGAATTGATAGAAGACTTGCAGAGTGTTAGCGAAACATTCTTCTCTGGTTCATTAGAAGAAGCCTTTGAACAAGCTAAAGAGCTGAACTTAGGTAACGAGCAACTAGTCGGCTTTACCATGGATCTAAAACAAACCAAAACAGTAGCAGCGATTAAAGGGTATGAAGAATATAAACCTGCTCCTGAAAAAGAAGTTGCTGAGAAAATAGCGCCATTTAATGACGATTTGAAACAGGCGTTTAATAAAGCGGGCGATATTGGTTTGCAAAATGAACTGGCTGGCATCTTACAATGGTTAAACCAAGATAAAGAAGAAGTCAGTAAGCTGGTGGATTATACCAAAGCAATGTTCGAACAAATGAATAAGCTACGCTCGTCAACAGAAGAAGAGGCATAGTCCTTTCTTTCTTTTTATAAAGCTGCATGGCAAACTGCTGATCTTTGATGATCCGAGGTAAGCAGTTTGTCAGTTCATATAATGGTGTTTGATTCTGGTATAGGTGGAACAACCGTACTTGAACAGATCCAAGCATTGATCCCAGATGCTGATTATAGTTATTTTATGGACAATGCTTTATTGCCCTATGGCGCGCAAAGTCAGCAAACGATCATAGCCCGCCTTTTTGCGCTACTACAGTTTATCGAAACAGCAAACTTACACGTTGATATCCTAGTTATTGCGTGTAATACCGCCTCTACCTCTGCCTTAGAAACTATTCGCCAGCACACAAATATAGAAGTTGTCGGGGTAGTACCTGCGATAAAACCCGCTTGCGCTATAAGTAACAGCAAACATATTGGTTTACTGGCAACACCATCAACTATCAAGAGTCGCTATACTGCAAACTTAATTAGTACTCATAGCCAAGACACACAAGTCAGCTTATATGGCTCAACTGAGCTGGTAGAAATTGCAGAAACACTATTTCATACGCAGAAAATCAATAAAGCAAAGCTTGAGAATGTATTGAGTGATTTAGCGATAGCAGAAGATATAGATGTATTGGTACTTGGCTGTACACACTTTCCATTACTAGCCAGCGCGATTAGTGACTACTATAAACAACAGATCTTCCTTATTGACTCAGGCAAAGCGATTGCTAAGCGCGTTGAAAGTTTAATTGCTCTACGAGGCTTTACTCTTACTACAGATAAAAAAAAGCCGCTGCACTATTATGCAACGGCTCCTATTGGTCATTCGCAATTAAGCGTTGAGCTTATTACGCTGACTGATCAGATCCCTCACGAAAGCTGTTAGCTTCGTTCTCTTGTTTTTGTTTTGCTTCACGCACTTTTAAAGTACGTTGTTGGAATTCGCTATCATTTAATTGATTGATTGCTTTATCTGCATCAGCTTCAGCCATTTCAACAAAACCAAAGCCACGACGTTTACCTGTATTTTTATCTTTTAATAAACGTACATTGAAAACTTTGCCTTGTTCTTCGAATAAAGCACGAACAACACCTTCATTAGCACGATAAGGTAGGTTGCCAACATAAAGTGTTTTTGTTTTTACTTCGGCCTCCTCACTTGACGCTGATGAAAGTGCTGCAATAACTAAAGCACCAATTAATAAGCCTGCACCAAATAGCAATGCTGGGTCTAAAGCTAAGCTTGCAAGTGCGAACTTAACAACCACAAAACCTAAAACAGCAAGAATAACGGAGAAAAGAAAAGATTTTTGATCGGGTAATTTCATTTTGATCTACCAATAAACAAGAAATAAACATTAATTTAACATTGTGAACTTGCTATCTTAACGAGTTAAATGAACATAGCAATGAAATTTGCATTAAATTATGAATATTGGCTTAAAAAACAGCCATAATAGCGACCGTTTTTGCTGTTTTCGGTAAATTTAGTTCGCTTTTTGAGCGAACAGTAAAAAGATCGAAAAAAAGTGTTGATCTGTTTTTGGATCTCCCTATAATGCGACCCCACTGACACGGCGGGCAGCAACGAAAGACGCTAAACAACGTAGCAGAGAGTTAAGTGAAACTTCGGTTTCAAATAATCGAAAGAAAGTTTGAAATTAAGTGTTGACTCGAAAAATTAAGGATGTATTATACGCATCCCTAGCGACAACGTCGCAACGTTCTTTAACAATATAAA
>NZ_JACDWV010000128.1:0-33756 GCF_016464105.1 Pseudoalteromonas sp. bablab_jr010
AGTGCCTGTGAAGCGCCCAAAGGGTTGGTTTAAAAGCGATTTATACTGCGTTATTGATTTTAACAATAGAACCACTATTACTTGCAATCAATGCCTTGCCTAAATCGCTTTTAATTCCAACTGAAACTCGCATCTTGAGGTGGTTTGGGTATACATAATTATGGGTAAAGGCTTAACCTTTACCACGCGTTGCAGTTCTTTTTGATGCCGCTGTTTTTTCAATAAACTCAACAATCATGCCTGCAATGTCTTTGCCGGTTGCAACTTCAATACCTTCAAGACCAGGTGATGAGTTAACCTCCATTACCAATGGACCACGTGCAGAGCGAAGTAAATCAACACCCGCTACGTTTAAACCCATCGCTTTAGCAGCTGCAACCGCTGTTCTTCTTTCTTCTGGAGTAATACGAACCAATGTCGCACTACCACCTCGGTGTAAATTAGAGCGGAATTCACCTTCTTGCGCTTGACGCTTCATCGCAGCAATTACTTTATCGCCTAATACAAAACAGCGAATGTCCGCACCGCCCGCTTCTTTGATGTACTCTTGCACCATAATATTGGCTTTTAAGCCCATAAACGCTTCAATTACGCTTTCTGCTGCTTTACGTGTTTCAGCTAATACCACACCAATACCTTGGGTACCTTCAAGTAGCTTAATAACCACTGGTGTGCCACCCACCATGCTTAATAAATCTTTTACATCATCAGGTTTACTTGCAAAGCCTGTTACTGGCATACCCACACCTTTACGTGAAAGTAGCTGTAATGAACGTAACTTATCGCGCGAGCGAGTGATCGCCACTGATTCATTGACAGGGAATACCCCCATCATTTCAAACTGACGTAATACCGCACAGCCATAAAAGGTCACTGATGAACCAATACGCGGTACGATAGCGTCAAAATCTTTTAAATTTTCACCGCGGTAATGGATTTCAGGCTGCTCTGAATTGATGTTCATATAACAACGAAGTGCATCAATTACTTTCACTTCGTGACCACGTTGCTCTGCTGCTTCAATTAAGCGACGTGTTGAATATAAATTTTGGTTGCGAGATAAAATACCAAGTTTCATAGTTAAAAACCTTAACTGATAAACTCATACACGTAACAACGTGTGATAAGTCCTTTTCCTATAATAAATGAGATAAAGCCGGATCAACGACTATGCGATTTTCCATTGCTGTACGCCCTAACAACATTCTAAACTTCATTGTTGAACGGTTACTTAAAGTCACCCTTACAGGCCAGCTTTGGGTTCCTGCGACTAATTTTGTTTCAATAAAGTAGCGTAGCTCACGCTGACCGCTTGAACTGGTCACATACTTACGCTCAACTACTTTGGCGCGACACTCTACCGTTGTTTCTACATCGTCTTGTAGAGGATGGGTAGTAAATTTCACCCATGCTTCGCCATTTTCTGAAAATTCCTCAATGTCAAAAGCATGAATACATGAAGTTCTTGCTCCGGTATCAACTTTTGCTTTGATTTTTTCTATTCCCAGTTCAGGCAGGCCAAGCCATTCTCGCCAGCCAACAATAATTTTTGCGCTCATTAATGTGCCCTCTATAAAAAAGTGTCTTATACGCTACAGAGCTAGAAACACCAACGAAATATATTTATCCCCTCGATAAATCGATTTCATTAATATAGTCTTGACTATACTAATGTATATACTCAACTATATCGCACTATTTGTAAAACGAGAGTTCAATATGATCAATGGGTTACTTCATGTCTTAATCTTAGACGAACAAGGCGGTGCACGTGCTATTGAAAATAGTACTGAGCTGCAAAATTGGCAACCCGAACACGGAAAACTTTGGGTGCACATGGACTACAGTCAAGCTGAAGCCGTTGAATGGCTTGAGCAAAGTAATTTATTAACTGATTACGAACTTGAGTCGCTTATTGCCGATGAAACACGCCCGCGTTTAAGTAAAGTCACTAATGGTAATATGCTGTTTTTACGTGGAGTTAACTTAAACCCAGCGCAAAGTCCAGAAGACATGGTCTCGCTACGCTTGTTTATTAACGAAAACATTGTGGTCACAACCCGTAAGCGCCGTTTATTATCGGTGCAAGATATTGTTGAATCGTTCGATGGCAGCAATGGTCCTTGCACAATTTCTGAGTTAGTGTGCCAATTAGCGCAAAACCTAACCTCGCGTATGCAAGCTGTTATCGACAATTTAGATGACACACTCGATGGATTTGAAGATGAAATTGATGAACCAAACAAAGGCTTTGATCATCAATCATTAGCACAAATTCGCCGCCAGACAATCGCGTTAAAACGTTATCTACGGCCACAAAAAGAAGCACTTATTACTTTGTTAAACAACAAGTATAAGTGGTTAGATGAAGACGATAAGGCACGCTTAAACGAAACAACTAATATGTTGATCCGTTACTTAGAAGAGCTAGATAGCTCAATTGAACGCGCGCAAATTATTCAACAAGCAATTACTAGCCAAGTATCTGAGCAACTAAATCAGCGCATGTATGTGATGTCGGTGGTTGCTGCACTGTTTTTACCACTTGGCTTCTTAACAGGCTTATTAGGTGTAAACGTAGGCGGTATTCCGGGCACTGAAAGCCCTTACGCATTTAGCTTGTTTATTATTTTCTTGGTGGTGCTAACCGTTGGGATTGGCATTTACTTTAAAAATAAAAAATGGCTATAGCTCGACAACCTTTTTAATTAAATCAAGGCGGATGGCATGTTCGCCTTTTTTTGTTGCCAAAATCAGGTGCTCGCCATCGGAGTTGAGTATTTTGAGGGTCTCAGCTTTTCCTTCTAACTGCTCACCAGATTCTAAGGTAATGCGTAATAAAGAGTTATGCATGCACCATAATTCATATTTATCGTAGTCGCCACAGGCGATAGGTTGATAAGTCATTAGCTTTTTGAGATTGCTGAAGGAATAAATCGAGCTTAGAAGATATTAAAGTGAAGAGCAAATGGCGCTCTCGGCAGGGATCGAACCTGCAACTTAGCCTCCGGAGGGCCACGTGATATCCATTTCACCACGAGAGCACATTTGTCGTTATCAATACTGACTCGCGATATCAGCATGACAACCCGGCAATGATAATGGCATCTTGCGCTAAATGCTAGCATCAAGGCCTTTATATGCACACAAATTCAGCAATTTGCATTAAAACACTTCACTTTCGTGCAGAACCAAGGTATTAACGTATACTTAATAAAATTAATAACAAGGTGGCAGTATTGCCATGTAAGGGGAATTTGATCATGAGTTTAATGTCTACAGAGCAAGTCGCGGAATTTTTGGGTGTAAAAGTTGAACGCGTAAAGCGCCTTGCTCGCGAACATTTACTGATCTCGAAATCACAAGATGACAAAGGGGAGCCTTTGTTTGAACAAGAAGATGTAAAAAAATATAAAGAACTTGCTGAGCGAATTGGCGGTCTTTAATTTTTAGCTTTTTCTATGAAGTGGTTAAGCTGTGTTAGCAGTGGCGCCACTTTATCCATCGCACCACGTTGTTCATACCAACAAATACATAAAAGTAAAAACAGCGCATGAAATGCCGCGAGCTTTTCAACTGATAAGTAAAACTCGTGATGTTCGCACACTAACGCTTGGTAATGTTTAAGTAACGCCAGTTGCTGCTCATCATTTAACGCAAAGCTCACCACCAGCGCAGCTAAGTCAAAGTAAACATCGTTGCTTTTGGCATATTCAAAGTCGATTAAAAACATACCCGTCTCATTCACAATGATATTTTCTTTCACTAAATCATTATGACAAAAGCCCATGTCTTTAGGTGCACTACCAATATAAGCCAGTGACTGCTTAATTAGCTCTGCGTGTTGCTGGTATCGCGCTGTTTGCTGATAGTAGTTAATTTCATAAGCAATATTCATCGGCTCGGTTAGCACAGGGTAACGGTGTAAATTAACTAAGTCGGGCAATAAGCTACTACAAAATTCACCGCTGGCAATACTACCTGCCACGTATTCGAAAATAGCCGTGTCGGTTGCTTGTTCTAACCAAAGTGGGGCTGGGCAGCAGCTTTGCTTTGCAAAATGCGCTTGCGCTGCAAGACCAATCGCCGGCCAGTGGTCGCGATAGTGCTTAACCAAAAAATCTTGGCTTGCTGTTTTTACTAGGTAGTTATCATTGCTTAACCCCTCAACCAGTGGACTGATTGAGGTGATAACTAAACGTGAGTTGAAGCGCGTAAAAAGCGCGTGAATTTGTTGCTCAGTTTTCATCTATAGCTGTGCAAGCGGCTTAGCCTGATGCTGCTCGTATTCTTCATACCAAGTTTTAAAGCCCCATGCAGCCATAATGGTGTAAAACACGAAAAGTACTAAGGTTGGGTAATACCCTTTTTCAAAGTACAGATACATAGATGCTGCATCAATTACAATCCAGTACAACCAGTTTTCCAGCACCTTCTTGGCAACAAGGTAGGTTGTCACCACCGCAAAACAGGTGGTAAAGCTGTCTAGATAAGCAAAATCAGCGTGAGTGTAATTGGTCATCACAAAACCAATGGCAACTGAGGCCAGTGAGGTGGCAAGCAAAATCACCGCATGGCGCTTTAACGACCATGAAATAATGGGCAGATGATCTTTATTGTCCACGCCCCTGCGCCAAACGACCCAACCATATACCGCCATATACATGTAGTAAAAATTCAGGAGCGACTCCATCAACAGTGCGCCATTCCAGTACATTACGGTATAAATAAAGGTGCTTACAAACGCGGCAGGCCAACACCATAAGCTTTCTTTGATCGCTAACAGCAAATACGCCACGGATAAAGCAACGGCAATATATTCCCAATGCGACATGGCAGTAAAGCCTGAGAAGGTTTCGCTTAAAAATTCCATAACACGCGCTACTGTTGGCTTTAGTCTTCGCTAGGCGACAAGTCACCATGTAAGAATTTACAGACGAAAATAGCTTTACCAAACTCTTCATAAGAACGTTTGATTTCAGTATTAAGTACAGACATCACTAAATCATAGTCACCAAAAATCTGAGTAGATAAGGTGTTGGTGATCACTTTAAGCCCTTCATAACTGTTTACACGGTCAATAAAACCTTTGATAAACGGAATGTAGTCTTGATGTAGTGGGTACTTACTGATCTCTACTGAAAGTTTCATTATGAGTTACCGAGTCTTTAAAAAGTATTGCATTGTAACCCGCTTGTACTAACAAGTCATGGCTATGGTTATTTTTTAGTGTAAAATCAGCCCCGATAAACATTGAGGATTCATTATGGCACGCCGCATCACTTACAAATTTAAAAACCAGCCTCGCGAAATCAATTTTGCAAAAGATAAATACCGCGATATGTACCATGCGATCGCAGCGGCTGAAGGCATTGATTTAACTAATTACTTAAAGATGGAACAACAGGTCGAAATGACTTCAAAAGGCTCTGCGGCGGTACGTAACTTTCGTGACCAAGAATTCGCACGAATGGGTTTCAGTGACGTGTATTTTATTAAAGAGTAACAAAGTTACTCTTGATACTCGTAGCTTACACGTGGGGTGATATTACAGAGTAACTCGTAAGGAATGGTTGTTGCGCACTGGGCAATCTCTTCAACGGGAAGCTCTGGCCCCCACATGATCACCTCATCACCTACTTTGATGTTGTCGCGGTTATCACCAATATCCACCGTAATCATATCCATCGCTACACTGCCAACAATACCGTAGCGTTGTGATTTGATAACCACAGGTGTGCCCTGCTCAGCATGACGTGGATAACCATCCCCATAGCCCATCGCAACCACTGCAAGCTTAGTCGGTTTATCGCTGTGCCAGCGTCCGCCATAGCCAACAAATTGGTTGGCATCGACATCGCGTATCGCGATAACTCGCGTTGTTAAACGCATAACAGGCTCTAATCCGTGCTGTTGCCCTACACCATTAAGCATCGGTGATACGCCATAAAGCATCAAGCCAGGGCGTATCCACTCACCATGGCCTTTTGGCCAAGCAATAATACCAGCAGAGTTTGCAAGGCAATGCTGCTCACTTTTGCCATCTGCCAGTGAATCAAATAAGGCAATTTGCTGAGCGGTCTTTTCATCATTGATGTCATCGGCGCACGAGAAATGGGTCATTAACTTAATGTCATCACGGGCATTCGGGCTTGCTTTTAAGCGACTATAGAAGGACTCAAATTGCGATGGTGCAATACCCAGTCGATGCATCCCCGTATTCACCTTTAACCAGCATGCAATTGGTGCATCAAGGCTTGTTTTTTCAAGCGTTGCGAGCTGATTTTCATCATGAATAATGGTTTGAAAGTTATTGGCAAGCAAGATAGGTAAATCATCTTTATGAAAAAAACCTTCAAGCAATACAATCGGTTTTGTCAGTCCACCTGCACGTAGCGCTAACGCTTCGTCTATTCGCGCAACCGCAAATGCATCCGCATCATTTAAGTATTGAGCAATTTTAACTAAGCCATGGCCATAAGCATTGGCTTTAAGCACCGCCATTACTTTGCAACCAGGCGCAAAGCGCTTCACTTGCGCTAAATTATGAGCAAGTGCTTTTAGGTTGATTTCGGCAATGGCTAAGCGCATTAGTATTCGTCGTCCATAGCTGGACCCGCGTAGTTATCAAAACGCGAGAATTGACCTTGGAAGGTTAAACGTACTTTACCGATTGGACCGTTACGTTGCTTACCTATGATGATTTCGGCCACGCCTTTTTCTGCACTGTCTTCGTTATACACTTCATCACGGTAAATAAACATGATTAAGTCGGCATCCTGCTCGATTGAGCCTGATTCACGTAAGTCGGAGTTGATTGGGCGTTTATCGGCACGTTGCTCTAGGGTACGGTTAAGCTGCGATAGTGCAATAACCGGACACTGCAGCTCTTTTGCCAGTGCCTTTAATGAACGAGAGATTTCAGCGATCTCTAAGGTACGGTTATCCGACAAGCTTGGCACACGCATTAGCTGCAAGTAATCGACCATGATCATACTAATACCGCCATGGTCACGGGCAATACGACGTGCACGTGAACGCACATCTGTTGGTGTTAGGCCCGATGCATCATCAACATACATCTTACCTTTTTCCATCAACAAGCCCATGGTTGACGACAGGCGCGCCCAATCGTCATCATCTAGCTGGCCGGTACGCACCTTAGTTTGGTTAATACGACCTAGCGATGCTAGCATCCTCATCATGATTTGCTCTGAAGGCATCTCTAATGAGTAAATAAGTACAGGCTTGTCTTGGGTCATAGCGGCGTGTTCGGCTAAGTTCATCGCAAAGGTTGTTTTACCCATCGATGGACGTGCCGCCACAATGATAAGGTCAGAAGGCTGCATACCCGCCGTCATTTTATCCAGATCGGTATAGCCGGTACTTACACCCGTCACACCATCTTGTGGCGACTGGTAAAGTTCTTCAATCTTATCAACGGTTTTTTCTAAGATACTGTGTAAGCTTTGTGGACCTTCAGTGCTTTTACTGCGCTGCTCAGCAATTTTGAATACTTTACTTTCAGCAAAGTCGAGCAGGTCATGGCTGGTACGCCCTTCTGGGCTAAAACCCGCTTCTGCAATTTCGTTGGCAACACCAATCATTTCACGAATAACAGCGCGCTCTCGTACGATATTCGCGTAAGCATCAATGTTCGCCGCACTTGGCGTGTTCTTGGCAATTTCAGCAAGGTAAGCAAAGCCACCAACACTACTTAACTGATTGTTTTTCTCTAAGCTCTCAGAAATAGTGATCAAATCGATTGGATCCCCCCCTTCAGCAAGATTCACCATCGCTTCAAAAATTAGCTTATGGGTGCGGGTATAAAAATCCTGTGCAACCACTAACTCAGCAACACGGTCAAACGCTTGATTATCAAGCATTAAACCACCTAAAACAGATTGCTCAGCTTCTATTGAATGGGGAGGGACTTTTAACGTATCGACTTGCTTATCTGGTTTGGCCATAACATCACAAAACTAAAATTGAATAGCTCTATTCTATCGACTTGCAATGGCTCTGCAAATAGTAAAGCGGGAAAACTTCCCGCTTTATTGTAATTGAGTGAACTGTAATCGTTATTTCTGTTTACGAAGTTCAATGCGTCCGCTAATGGTATCCATTTCGATATCAGCATCCCCACCGTTAATACTAAATTCTAAGTCGCTAGATGGGCCGTATTTCGCCTTCATTGCTTTGTCATCGCTTAGCTCATTAACGATTTTGCCGTTAGCATGAGCTTCAATTTCAAACTTTGCCGATACATCAGCTGGGAAGTAAAACTCGGCGTCTCCACTGACTGATTCAAAACGAATATTGGCATCTTCAAGCAGCTTATTGATGTGAACTTCAGCTTCACCGTTAACGGTATTAATACGCAGTTTTTTAATTGCATCAAATGCAAAGTCGATATCACCGTTTACGTTTTCAAGACGCACATCTTGCGCTTTGGTCTTTGACTTAATGTCGCCATTCACCGCGGTAAAGCGTAAAGCACCTTGTGAGTTTTTATCGTTAATTTCACCATTAACGGTTTCAAAGCGAATATCACCGTTTAAGTCGTGGGCATTTACATCGCCATTGACCGTTTCAAAGCTCATGTTGCCGCGAATATCTTGCACTGTGATATCACCGTTGACGGTATCAATCTCTGCGCCCGCTTCAAGCTCTTTAGCACTAACTGTGACATTCACCCCAGCAAATTCAAGCTCACTGCTTTTTGGCATGTAAATGGTTAAACGAGAACCGTCACCACTATTCCAGCCACCTAAGTTACGCGGCATTTTTACGATAAATTCAACACGGCTGCCTTCAACCTCTAAACGATAGCCTTGTGCTTTATCGTCAAGCTCACCTTCGATTTTAAGTTGTGGTTTATCCCACCCTTCAATGCGTACATCACCACGTTGGTTTTCAATAAAAATGCGTTTATTTGCAGGTACATCAATTTGTTCATTAATGGTTTGTCCTGCCATTGCCATCAGTGGCAGTAATCCTAAAGTTAAAGCTAGTAATTTCATAATTGTCACTCCTAAATCGTTTGCCACTTCGGTGCATGCACCTTGTTAATTAAGTCCAGTTGTTGCTGATAAACCTGCGACAGCATTTGTAATAAAGCTGGGTTTTCAGGTTCATTCTCAAGTGCTTGCTTTATGGCACTTTCGGCTTCTTCTAACTCTTTTAGTTGTTGCTGCCAGTTATCGGTTAACGCAGGTTGATTTTGATACTGCACCAACAAGCCTTGCTTTTGCTTAGTAAAATAATCGCTCATTGTCATCATGCTATTTGGCTCACCTTGGCCAACAAAAAGCTGTACGGTCAATAGTGCGGCAATACAACAAGCGGCAACTGCAGCGAGTTTATTCCAGCCATGGTTTGGCTTCTCAGTTTGCTCTGGTTGCCCTGTTGCAATTGCTCGCTCAACACCGGGCCAGAGATCTTTGTCTGGGCTAATATCTTGCTTATGGTTAAGCGAGTCATTTAAAAATTGTTCAAATTCTGGCTTACTCATTTTCATACCACTCTTTTAATAACTGCCTTGCACGGTGAAATTGCGATTTACTTGAACCGACTGCCATATCAAGCATGCTTGCTATCTCTTCATGGCGATAGCCTTCAATTGCATGAAGTACAAACACCATACGTGCTCGCTCAGGTAGTCTCAGTACTAATTTGTCAAGGCCGTTAAAGCCGTCGCAATCTGCTGCGCTTTGCTCATCCATACCGCTTTGTTCAAAACTCACTACTTTTTGAAACCAGCTTTTATGTTTGCGAATGTAGCTAATCGCAATATTGCTAGTAACACTGTGTAACCAAGTCGAAAATTGTGAGCGTCCATCAAAGTTCGCGATTTTGTGCCACAACTGTACAAACACTTCTTGTGTTGCATCTTCGGCGTGCTCTTTGTCTGCAAGCAATCGCAAACATAGGCTATAAACCCGCTTCACATGCAACTCATAAAGTGTTGCATAGGCTGCTTGATCACCGCTTTTTACGCGCTCTATCAAGGCATGCTCACTTTGCTGGGCGAACGCTTGTTCTGCATCTATCAACATCCTGGATGTTGTCCTTTATGATTATTGTTGTGAATTTAGTGTATTAGACGTAAGGAGGGATTCAAAAGGTTTAAATGAAATTAAATTTTTTTGTGTAAGCTACAAATAATTGAGCTTACACAATTTTATTTGGGGATTTGCGTTATTCGGCAGGTGATGCTTCGCTTTCTTCTTCAGTTGTTTCTGCGGTTTTGTAGCTCCAACCTAAAAATACGATACGTGCCGAAGAAGCAGGCGTGCCGCCATTTTGTACTTGTAATAAACCCGCATCATAGTGAGCACCACTGCCCCCTGTTGCGGTAATTGTAGAGCCACGTACACTACCAAACAGCTCACCACTTCCCGATAGCTTCACCGTTGTCAAAGGGGCATAAATAGCCGCATATAAATTCGCAGCACCGCTAAATTGCACGCCATTTACACCATTAAATGATGAGTAGAATGATAACGACGGATGACCACTAGTAGTTAATCCTTCTTGCTCAGTAATGACTTTTGCGCCTGCACCAATATTGACTTTTCCGGTTAATAACACTGTTAAGCTACTGTCTTTTTTGATTGTTAGGCTGGTATCCCCTGCCATCGAAAAGTCACCATCAATCAGTAAAATAACATCACCACCAGAAACTTCCATTTTGCCGTCACTGGTCATTTTGAGTCTATCAAGAGCAAAAATATACTCTTTGCTATTGCTACCATTAGCTTGGTTCTGTGCTTTAGAGTTAAACAAGAAAACATCAGCAAGGCTTGGCATAATAACTTGGCTACCACCGCGACTAAAATAGCCCTTTTCAGTATTAAGCTTAAATTGTTGCGTAGGACCTACAGAAATAGAGCTGTAACTGCTTACTTGGTCTGTGATGCCTGTCATTTTCTCTGGCAAAATTAACGGGTCGCAACTGGTATCTGGATTTGTAGGGTCATAATCAGGTGCAGCTGGATCGGCTACAGTTACCGGTTCAACATTCGGGTTCACGTTAAATTTACGATCACTATAATGCACACCATCTTGCTGGTTATTGCTGGTATCTTTAAAATCGCCTGAACCGCCATACATAATATCCAACGCTTCGCCTTGGCTATTCGTGATGAATGTTGACCACTGCATTTTTGCATCACCATTGGCTCGCACAACCCCCGAAACAGTCCCGCCACGATGGGTATAATAACCACGGGTATAGACATTACCGTCTACACGTAAACCACTGCCAGGAGAGATATAAACACCGGAGTTCGAATGGATATTACCAATAATTGGTGATGAGCCATTTAAGTAAATAACTCCGGTCGCTTTTACATCGCCCTTTATCGGTGAATGACCCGATAGCACTACATCTGAATCACCAGCAATGGTTGAAACATCACCATCATTCGACTTTGTTTCTTCGTAGCTGCCTTTACTCGAATCATAGCTGTCGATACTACCACTGCCCGATAAATCGACTCCCTTACAGCCCACCATCGCATTAGTGAAAACAGAACTACCTTTCGCACCTTGTACTGCAAAACGGGCGACTAAGTTACTTTGCGCGTCACCATCAAATCGTTGCCCCAAGCTTGCAATTTCAAGCTCACCAGCAGCGTTTTGACTTAAACTGGCATTAAAAATGGCATCATCAGCAATAACACCAGAGCCCGATGCGTTACTGGTTTTACTGATCAAATCTTCAACCGCTAATACACCTTCATCATTCAAGGTTTGTTGCAGTAACTTAGCTTGTTCAAACACACCTTTTTCAGCCATTAAGCGGCTGTTTAATTTCTTTTGAAAGTTGCCACTTAAACGTTCTTGAACAACGTTTTCACGTAGCGAACTAAGCACCACTATGCTAGCCATACTGGTCAAGATCAACACTGTAATTAGGGTAAAACCATTTTGCTTGTTATACACTGCCAGCTCCGTATGCTTTGACTAATATTGCATTAGTTAAGGCAATATCAATGTTAATACCATTACCGAACTGAGCTGGTAAATCATTTGGCTTTACAGTGACTGTGACAAGCTCACCGGCGATATCAAATGACAAAGCTTCGATTCCTGTCAGTAATCGCTCTGAGGCAGCACCATCGAGTGAACACATTAAGTTGCTACCATTTAAGCTATATACTTCAACCACCTGCGCAGTTGTCGCAGAGCCATCACAAGCAATCACTCCGCTAGGTTGAGTAATGGTAATCGTGCTTTTATCTGCACTGATGGTCGGTGTTAGTTGTGTCTGCTTTATGCTGCGGGTGAATACTTTACTGGTATAGCGAATCACTTCTTGAGCGTTTTCAAGCTCTTTACTCACCTCAATCGTGCTTTTAATCGCCGAGTAAGACAAGCTCACTCCCGCTAATAAAAAAGCGCCAGCTGCCAATGCCACCATCAGTTCAACTAAGGTAAAACCCTGAACGCGTTTGTTCATGAGCACACCGCCGTTAAATCAGGAAAACTGGCATTTAGACTAATTTGATTTTCTGCATTGTCTGTCATGCGTTTATCAACCCAAGCTACATTAATTTGCATGTCATCACTGTAAGTAGCTGGGATCGTCAGCTGATAATCACTCACTTGTGGCGCGAGCGAAGCTCTAAATGTCGCGTCTTGAAAAAGTGCGGTATTAGTTTTTTGAATTTCACAAATACGCGGCCACAAACGCTCAATGGTGTTTTGCCCTTGAATAAGTGACACAGTGTAATCAAAACTATTGGTTGCATATTGCAGCGATTTTAGCTGCGCTGCCGCCAAGCCTAATAATGCGATGCCAGCGATCACCACTGAAATCATCACTTCTAATAATGAAAAGCCTGCCTGCTTATTCATGCACATCCTCGCTGTGAATTTTCTACTAACCAGTTTTGGCCACTTTTAAGCACACACATCACGTAATCAGTGGTATTTGTGAGCTCATCTTTCACTAAAATTTCAGCTTGTTTATCAACTTCGCCACTGGCACTAATGGCCAATGCGACTAAATTGACGGCAACGCCGCTTTTTGTGACCGAAAATTCTTTTAAAACCGTGTCTACGCCACCCTCGTTGAGGGTCACTTGCCAACTATTATTACTAACAATTAGGTTAATAGGTTTGTCGCGTTTGACCGCTTCACTGCGTGCAAATTTATAAGCACTATTTAATTGATTTGCAGTAGTTACGACGCGATCTTGCAAAATTTGCTGACTAAAAGACGGGAAAGCAAGGGCTGCCATAATGCCAATAACACTCAGCACAACCATTAACTCAATTAAGGTAAACCCTGCAATTCGACGCAATTGTGTTACTCCCAGCAATCACTAAATGAAGCGCTATAACTACCATCATGTTTAACGGTTAAGTCACCACAGCGATCACTCGCTTGCGCCGAACCCGATTTAGGAGCGGCTTTTAAACTGTAGCCACGATTTTTAAAATCGCTTACAGCACCTGATACTTTATCTGTTGCTGTGTAAGTAAGGTTGTAATAGTCAGTATTTTGAGTTGCAAATGCATTGGGGTAGCCGCCATTTCGTGAATAAATTCGTTCAAGACTGGCGCTGTATTGCAGTAACTCTTGTTGAATATCTGCACGGCGACTACGTTGCATGTGCTCAGTGTAAGCTGGCAGTGCTACGCTATACAGAATCCCTAAAATAGCGATCACGATAAGAATTTCAACTAGTGTAAAGCCTGTTTGTTTGCCCATTCCATGTGATACTAATGCACTTCTCAACCTTAACCCCTTAATACTTTTTAACCAGCACAATATAAATGACAGCGTTGTCAGTGTCAATTTTAACCAATTCACTTTTACTCATTCGATTATACTAATAAGAACAAAGAAATTAAGAAAAAAGAACGTATGTTCTTAAAATAGGTAATAATATGGGATTAGTATTTGTATGTTTAAAATATAGAAACCAATACTATTGGATGGCAACTGAAGAAGCAATAGCGGTACAAAATGCTACAATTTATAAATTTCAGGCACAAAAAAGCCGCACCTAAGTGCGGCTTTTTTTACTTAATATTGCTATTAAGCTTCAGCGATAACGATTACTTTGATAGTAGCCGATACGTCTGAGTGTACTGCGATTGCTACGTCAAATTCGCCAGTCTCACGGATAGTACCTAGAGGTAAACGAACTTCTGATTTAGCAACTTCAACGCCAACAGCTGAAATAGCTTCAGCGATGTCGCGAGTACCGATAGAACCGAATAACTTGCCTTCGTCACCAGCTTTAGAAACTAGTGTAACTTCAGCTAATGCTTCTAACTTGTCAGCGCGAGCTTGAGCAGCAGCTAGATCTTCAGCGATCTTAGCTTCTAAATCAGCACGACGTGCTTCGAAAGTTTCGATGTTAGCTTTAGTTGCAGGAACTGCCTTACCTTGTGGGAAAAGGAAGTTACGTGCGAAGCCAGATTTAACTACAACCTGGTCACCTAGGCCACCTAGGTTTGCGATCTTGTCTAGTAGAATAACTTGCATGTCTCTACACCTTTTAAAAACTGTTAATCCGCTGCTTACTTATGTAAGTCAGTGTATGGAAGAAGGGCTAAGTAGCGAGCACGCTTGATAGCAGTTGCTAGCTGACGCTGATATTTAGCGCTAGTACCTGTGATACGGCTAGGTACGATTTTGCCACTTTCTGTAACATAGTTTCTAAGAGTAGCTAGATCTTTATAATCGATTTGTTGTACGCCTTCCGCTTTGAAGCGGCAGAACTTACGACGTCTGAAATAACGTGCCATGAGTAAAATTCCTCAAAAAATTCTTTCTATATGTTGAGCATGCAAGACCAATTGGCTTAAGCCGTTTCGGCCTTCGTGACGGTTTAAAAACCCCGTCACTTGCACTTGTTGCCCAACGTGCAATTGTTGAGTTTGTTGTTGCATTGGCGTGCCGCTGGCAACAACTTGAAGCCTGACATAACTATTACGGTTAAGGTCTGCTTCAACTTGCATCGATTTATGTTCAAGAACAAAAATACAATGCGGTATACCAGCAGGGCTTTGACTATATTTAGGTGTTTTACAAACAACCCCAGATAGTGTCAGCTGATTCATATAAGGATTAAGCGGTTGGCTCATCTTTTTGTCTCAACTGCAAGCGCCATGCTTGAACTCAAAACGATTAAGCAGCTGGTGCTTCTTTCTTCTCTTCTTTCGCAAGAGGAGATGCTTCAGTTACAGCGTCTTTAGTACGCATAACTAAGTTACGAAGCACTGCATCGTTGTAGCGGAAAGTAGTTTCTAGCTCGCTGATTACTTCAGTAGGTGCTTCAACGTTCATAAGAACATAATGAGCTTTGTGAAGCTTGTCGATTGGGTAAGCCAATTGACGACGGCCCCAGTCTTCAAGACGGTGGATAGTACCACCAGCTTCAGTGATAGAACCAGTATAACGTTCGATCATACCAGGTACTTGCTCACTCTGATCAGGGTGAACCATGAATACGATTTCGTAATGACGCATGGATATTCCTTACGGTTAATAGAGCCTTCTACCGTTTCGGCCAGTCGGTTTAAGGCAAGGAATTAAATTTAATAAGCCGAAATGAGCGCGCATTTTACGCTTAGATTGATAATTAAGCAAGATAAAACAGCAAGCCAAGCTAGATTATTGTGCCCTATTAAGATTTTCTAAACGCTAAAAACAAAAAACCCAGCCGAGGCTGGGTTTTTGAATTCTGAAAACTAAAATTACTTGATTTTAGCTTCTTTGAAAATCACGTGTTTACGAGCTTTAGGATCGTATTTTTTGATTTCCATTTTTTCAGGCATGTTACGCTTGTTCTTGTCGGTAGTGTAGAAAAAACCAGTACCAGCAGTTGAAACTAAACGGATCTTATCGCGCATGATTCAGTTCCTTAAACTTTTTCGCCACGAGCACGGATTTCTGTAAGAACCGCGTCGATGCCTTTTTTATCGATAATACGCATACCTTTAGTAGTAGTGCGTAGTGTTACAAAACGTTTTTCACTTTCAACCCAAAAACGGTGAGTTTGTAGGTTAGGTAGGAAACGACGTTTAGTCGCGTTTCTCGCGTGTGAACGGTGGTTACCAACCGCTGGACGCTTACCTGTAACTTGACATACTTTAGACATGTCTATATATCTCCAATAACTTCGCTCGAGCTTAATTTTCCCTTAGGCCAGTATTTGTGCCCCGGGATAAATCGAAGGGCGCTCTTTATACAGCTTATACAGGCAAAGATCAAGTAACAGATCTTATCCAATCAGCTCATGTGTAAATTTGATAGCGGCTAATTATAAAGATCGAATGCCCTTAGGGAAAGTAAAAACTGCATTTAAATTAAACTAATTTCTAAAATCGCCCTAAACTGCTCATTTTTAACACACTCTCTAATACAGTTGGCTCTATATAAGCCCTCTTTCAGCAAACGAAACACAATTTTCACCACCCACTATGATGTGATCCAGCACATTTATATCGACTAAGGCTAAAGCTTGCTGCAATTTAGTGGTGATCAATTTATCGGCCTGACTAGGCTCAGCCACCCCACTTGGGTGGTTATGAGCAAGTATTAGTGCCGCCGCATTATTACGCAGCGCTGCTTTAACCACTTCACGGGGGTACACAGACGCGGCATTAATAGTGCCGTAAAAAAGTACTTCGTCTTTAATCAACTGGTTTTGACTATCTAAGTACAGCACCATAAATACTTCCTGCTGTAAGCCACGTAACTGAATAGTTAAATAGTCATACACGGCTTGTGGCGAAGTAAATAACGCCTCGCGCTTACATTGCTCAAGCATATAGCGCCGGCTTAATTCAAGCACTGCTTGAAGCTGCACATACTTAGCAGCCCCTAAACCCTTTTGAGCGCAAAACTCTTGTTCAGATGCATTAAATAAGTCATGCAGCGTACTATTAATATCGAGCAGATGCTCAGCCAGTTCAATGGCATTCATGCCCGGCACACCGGTTCGTAGGAATATTGCTAATAACTCTGCATCAGAGAGTGCTTTGGCACCTTGGGCAAGTAACTTCTCCCGCGGCCTTGCTGATAAAGGTAAATCGGTTAATGGCATTGCTTCATCCTTAAAACAACTATTCCATATATTAAACTGTACTATAAAATTTAGTTTTTTCCTGTCTGTAGAAAAGAAAACTTCATGCTATCGGTAAAGATTTGCTATCGTTAGCCCATATCGACAAAGGTTAAATTTCACGTAATGACAAAATCAGTAAATAAAAAAATCCTGTTAGGTATGAGTGGTGGTATTGCAGCCTATAAATGCGCAGAACTTGTTCGCCGTTTAAAAGATCAAGGCTGTGAAGTAAAAGTCGTCATGACCGACTCAGCCAAACACTTTATTACTCCTTTGACTATGCAAGCGGTAAGCGGTGAGATTGTTTCTGATTCATTACTCGACCCAGCAGCAGAAGCCGCAATGGGTCATATCGAATTTGCCAAATGGGCAGACCTTATTTTAGTCGCCCCTGCAACCAGTAATATTTTAGCGAAAATGGCCATGGGTATTGCAGATGACTTACTGACGACCCTACTACTGGCTACCCCTGCAAAAGTGGCGGTTGCACCTGCCATGAACCAACAAATGTATGCCCACCCTGCTACACAAGCAAACCTTGCCACACTTAATGAGCGTGGCGTGGCTATTTGGGGCCCAGGTAAAGGCGAGCAAGCCTGTGGTGATGTAGGCGCAGGACGCATGTTAGAGCCTCATGAGTTAGTCGCGCTTTGTACACAACCTGAAGTAGAGCCATTACTTGCAGGCAAAACCATCACGATTACTGCAGGACCAACCCGAGAAGCCCTCGACCCGGTTCGTTATATCTCTAACCACAGCTCAGGCAAAATGGGTTATGCCCTTGCAGAAGCTGCACTTGCGCTAGGTGCAAAGGTAAATCTGATTTCAGGCCCCGTAACAATTAAAGCACCTGCTAATGCCCTGCTTACTAATATAGAAAGTGCTGAGCAATTACTTACCGCCTCAATGGAACTGGCCGCGCAATCGGATGCTTTTATCGGCTGTGCAGCAGTGGCTGATTACCGTGCAGCTGCAATTCATGAGCAAAAGATGAAAAAGCAAGGCGATGAACTAACCCTTACTTTAGTTAAGAACCCAGATGTCATCGCTAATGTCGCAGCACTTAGCGAAAACCGCCCTTATACCGTTGGCTTTGCGGCAGAAACTCAAGATGTTGCAAGCTATGCAAAAGGTAAGTTAAAGAACAAAAATCTCGATATGATCTGCGCAAATGACGTATCAAAAGAAGGCCTTGGCTTTAATTCTGATCATAATGCTTTAACACTCTTCTGGCACAATGAGCAGCTAGATTTAGCAATGGGAAGTAAAAAAGATTTAGCCATGAGCGTAATGACTGAGCTTGCCAAGCGTTTGTAAAAATGCTGGAAAGAAACTGAATAAAACATTAACATAAGCCACTCATTTGCACAAAAAATGGCTTGTCTGACTCCCAACAGCGCAAGTAATAAATTATAAGAAAGGAATGGTCATGCCTGCGACAAAAAGAAGTAATCGCAAAGAGCAGATTCTGCAAGCACTCGCACAAATGTTAGAAACCAGCCCAGGTCAACGTATCACCACCGCAAAACTCGCGGCTGAGGTCGGTGTGTCTGAAGCTGCGTTATATCGTCATTTTCCGAGTAAAGCACGGATGTTTGAGGGCCTAATCGAGTTTATTGAAGATACCCTGTTATCACGCATTAACCTCATTTTAGAAAATGAGAAAGAAAGCCAAACACGTGTCTACAATATTTTGCTGTTATTGTTAGCCTTCGCCGAGAAAAACCCGGGCATTACCCGCATTTTGACCGGTGATGCCTTACAAGGTGAACAAGAGCGTTTACGTGAACGTGTACAAGGCTTATTTGAAAAGCTAGAAACTCAGTTCAAGCAAGTGCTACGCGAGCGCAAACTGCGCGAAGGTAAAGCATTCCAGTCAGACGAAAGCACCCTAGCCAACTTCTTACTCGCCTATGTAGAAGGTAAGATGAACCAATTCGTGCGCAGCGACTTTAAAGCAAAACCCAGTGCACAATTTGAAAAGCAGTGGCCAGAGTTACAAAAGATTTGGTTGTAGTTCAAGCTTTATTAGCTGGTAGTTTAACTACCAGCTTAATACCTACCTTATATACACTTGATTTGAAAAGTATTTCTTTTTTGAGTTAGTTAATTGAATTTCGGCCTGGTTACCAACAAGCTGCAATAGTAAGCCCTGAGCAATTTCCCTTTCACCCAATTTCGATTTCACAACAACTTCTTTTCCTATTGCTCCTTGCAACCTCGGTTTAGGGAAACTCGCTTTAGTAACTGGTTTTAGCCCTTCATTTTCAAAAAACAAATTTAGACAATGCTGCTTAGCGGCACTGATCCAGTCATCATGGGATTTAACAATATCAACGTTATTTAAAAAGTGTATCAACGCACTATTTCGACTACTAAATTCACTCGAAACATCGGCCATATTTTTAACTTGCGCCCATTTACGAATAACAACGTACTTGCCTTGCGTGAGCCTCGCTAAACTCGTCGATGCGCCCGTCATCCGGCTATACCATTCGATTCTATAACAAGAAGAACCCAAGCTATGAAGTAGAATAGTCGTATTGCCAAATTCCTTAGTACTACCCTCAATAACACTCACTTTCAATCCTTTAAGCAAAAGTAAATCAGACTTAAAGGATATGAAGAACAAGCCGTTATGATAATGAGTGACTTTCTTAGTAAGCCTAAGAAATATTCCTAGATTGCAGAGAATGGTTAAACAACTTAAAGGGGCAATCGAGATTAAAGAGCAAAGAATGATGATTCATTTTGAATATTGAGCGGAGTGGGTTTTCTTTTAAGAAGCAAAAGCCCCGCATCGCTACGAGGCTTCTAATGTTATTTGGCAAGTTAGCCAATAAGTAAACTGAATAACTTAATAAATAAAAATAATTTACTATGCTTATGAACTCGCAGTATCTTTTTTCACAATATCAACATCTCCAGGCTTATAAATATTGTCACGAGTTGAAACTCTTTTAAGTAACCCGTACCTTTTTACACCTCTAACCCCACTACAGTGCATAGTTCATATTTGTTAATAACCAATATAAAATAGCCTCTCAACACTCATATTTTCAGGGCCGATTTCTCCGAAAAGCGTACTATGAATGCCTTATTTTAAAAGCGAAAAAGAGGGTTAAACAGAAGTAAAAACAGCTTACAAGAAAATTTAAAAACCATTAAAATCAAACATATGGGACTAAAGTCCCATACTCGAAATTTTAATTTTGCTGTAACCAAACTGACATTTTTTTTCCTTACCTTAGCCGCTCCTTTTCGCTTTAGAAGTAGTAGTAAAATGAAGTCGTTTTTCAAAGTTAGTTATTTAGCAGCTGTCGTTTCAAGTTGTTGCATTGCAAGTTTGCCTGTTTTAGCAAATCAAGATGAGGCCATCGAAAAGAGTGATATCGAACAGATTGTAGTCACTGGTCGTGCTGGCGCAGGCTTTTTACGCAAATCAGAAACCAGCTACGCCATTTCTACCCTAAGTGATGAAGATCTTGTCACTGATAACCCCCTCAGTGTGGCGGACGTGCTAAAAACAGTGCCAGGCTTTTGGGTTGAATCTTCGGGCGGTGAAGCGGGCAACAACATCCGCGCGCGTGGTATTCCGCGTGATGGTTATTCGTCAGTGTCTTTGCAGGAAAATGGCCTTGCCATTCAGCACGATGGCGGCCTTGGTTACCTAAATGCCGATCAATCGTTTCGCCTTGATGAAACCATCGAACGCGTAGAAGTGGTTCGCGGTGGTCCTTCGCCAATTTTTGCCTCCAATGCACCGGGCGGCATGGTGAACTTTATCACGCGTAAAGCATACGATTACGACAGCGCGGTAATGAAATTTGAACTAGGTGACTACAACCACTACCGCTTTGACGGCTACTACGGCAAAGCGCTAAAAAACGATATGTTTGTATCAGTTGGTGGCTTTTATCGTCAAAATGATGGTGTTCGCGACCCAGGATTTACCTCTAACCAAGGCGGTCAACTCCGCATCAGCGCGGGTAAGCGCTTTGATAATGGTGAGGTTTTTGTCGACTACAAACACCTTAATGACAAAGTAGCCTTCTTGCTGCCTATTCCACTTAGCTATGATGCCAACGGTGACATCACTGATGCACCTGGGTTTGATGCAAACTACGGTACCATGATGGGCCCTGAAGTAGCGCATAATGTGTATCGTAACTTGGGCGACGGTTATGATTTTGATCTAACGGATGGCACACACACTGAGCTCAATCAGTTCACCGTTAAGGCGGACTTCACGCTAGATAATGGCTGGCAATTAGCAAACAACTTCCGTTATCGCCAAAGTGATACTCTGCGTAATGGCCTTTTCCCGACGGGCGGCATTACAAGTGCTCAGCAACGTATTGATGACTTATCAGCTCAGTATGGTTCTATGCTTCCCCAAAACAGCCATGTTGAATTAGCGTTTACCAATCACCCTAATGAAGTGTTTAATGTGCAAAATAACCAAGGTAATGGGCAAGTGCTCAATGGTAACTTGTTATCTGTGTTTGTGCCTTTGGATGAAGTGATTAACGATCTGCGTTTTTCTAAGCAATTCACAATTGGCGATCAGCAACACGACATTTCATTTGGTGCATATGTTGCCACTTATGACTATGAATTTGTGCGCTATATGGCCACGGCTATGTTTGAAGTTGCAGAGCAAGCCCGCTTAGTGGATGCCGTAGTTGTTAATGACGCGGGAGAGCAAGTAGGCAGTATTACAGAAAACGGTATTCTGCGTTATGGTTCGCTTTACAACAACGTAGATGCGGGGGCAGACATTTACGCATTTTATGCTGCCGATGAGTGGCAAATTACGCCACAACTACGCCTAGACTTAGGCGGCCGCTATGAAGTATCAGAATTATCCGGCACGGTAGAAGGCACCGAAGTGGTTGACCTTGAAGCATCAGATACCTTTGCGGATGATAACTTTATTACCGGCAATGGCGAGTTTAAACACATTGACCGTGAATACAAAGAGTTCGCATGGACAGCCGGTATTAACTACCAACTTTCTGATGAGTTGGGCTATTTCGCCCGCTACACGGATAGCTTCAGAGCGCCCAATGCGTCTGACTTCAACGGCAACCCAGATAGAGACGATCTCAAGGTTGAGCCAATCACCATGTTTGAAGCAGGTGTAAAGTACGCGGCAGATGATTTTAGTGTATATGCAACACCGTTTTACACTCACTTTGAGAATATGCGCTTCACTGACTATATTTTTGATACCACAACCAACAGTTACCGCGACCAAACGGCGTATGGCGACACCAAAACATACGGTGTTGAATTAGAGTCGTTCTGGCAAGCGTCAGAGCTATTAGACTTTGCCCTCACGGGTACATGGCAAGCAGCTGAGTATGAAAATTTTAACTTCACCAATCAGCAAGGTGAAGCAGTAGACTTCGGTGGCAACCAGTTAATCCGTGTTCCTGAGCTAAGCTATCGCGGTACGGTGGGGATTAATTTACTGGATGGTCGCTTTAGAACCGAGTTAGTGGCTGAATACTATGGTGATCGCTATGGTGATGTAGCTAACACAGTGAACCTACCAAGCTACCACGTGTTTAACCTTAGCGCCCGTTACGACATCAATGATGAATTTGTCGCGTATTTCAACGTGCAAAACATTAATAATGAAATCGGCTTAACCGAGGGCAACCCGCGCGGTGGGCAGTTTATTGGCGAAAGTAACGCCGACGACTACTTTCTAGCACGACCAATCTTAGGTCGCACTATCAGTGCATCATTGCGCTACAGCTTCTAACCCTTAGTAGTCCTTTTTTAAAGAGCTCGAAAGGGCTCTTTTTTTGGAGAACATATGCGTATTTATCTATTGGCATTTGCCCTGTTTCACATCCTTGTTGCACAGGCTGCTGCGCACCCAGCCGAGCCTGATCAGGTTATTTCCGACAGCATTGACGGCAGCGCCCATCAAAGCTACCAATATGTTGATTTTGAAGTACCGAGCAACACCCAAGAGTTGGTGATTGAATTTGCGTATAACCGCGATAACCGCACTGTTATCGACTTAGGGTTAAACGACCCAAACGGGTTTATTGGTTGGAGTGGCGGCAGTAAAAACCGCATCGTTATTTCACGCACTTATGCCAGCCCAGGCTATTTACCCACACAGGTTAAACAAGGCAAATGGCAGCTCATTCTAGGTGTGCCTAATATTCGCAAAGAGTCTGTAAGTGACTACCGTATCGAGCTTTATTACAACCAAGTCGCCACCGCGTTTAAAAGCACAACACTTAACAGTAAAGCACGTTGGTATCGCGGAGACTTACACGCCCACTCAGCGCACAGCGACGGCCATTGCCCGTCCAATCAACAACAAAAAGTGGGTTGCCCGCTAATTTGGTCAGTACAAAACGCGGCGCAAAAAGGGCTCGATTTTATCGCCATGAGCGAGCACAACACATTGTCTCAACATAACGAGTTGTTCGAACTGCAACCCTTTTTTGATTCAATGTTACTCATGCCAGCGCGAGAAATTACTACATTTTATGGCCATGCCAATGTGTTTGGCGTGACCAAGCACCTGCCCTTCACTGTCACTGATGGTGATGTCTCGCATTTGCAACAGCAAGTCATTAACAACCATGGAATTTTATCCATCAACCATCCTGCACTACCTTCTGGAGAGGCCTGTATGGGCTGTGGCTGGATAGCAAACACCGACTATACCCAAGTGCATGCCGTTGAAGTGCTGAACGGCTCAGTGCGAAAAAACCACCAAGATGCCTTTAATGCTCGCACCTTTTGGCATAACTTGCTGAACCAAGGCTATAAAATCGCCGCGGTAGCAGGTAGCGATAATCACAATGGCCACAGCCATGAGCTGGGTGATGGCGATATTGGCAGCCCAACAACAGTGATTTACGCCAAGAACTTAAGCACACCCGCGTTACTCGATGGCATCAAGGCAGGCAAAACCTTTGTCAGCACCCAAGTAAGCGACACCCGCATTCCTAATCTCACCGCTCGCATCGGCGAGCAAGATTTTGAGATAGGTGATACTGCACAGGTGTCTCCCAAAGCTATGAGCGCAGCTATGCTGACTTTAACGTTACCAAGCAGCAAGGCAGAGAAAGTCATTTTTTATAGCAACAACGACACGCAGACGTTATACCTAAAGGCAGATAAAGCAGTAGTAACGCTTAATACTGAAAACTTAAAATGGGCCAACGCTGAGGTCTACAACCACAACGATGAACTGCTGTTTATCACCAGCCCGATTTATTTTGTAAGGTAAAAGACCAATATCCACATAATCCGTTGTTTTGTATGAGCGGAGTGAGTTTTCTTAATTCTGTGTCCATGCAGTAAGCAAAAAGCCCCGCATCGCCGCGAGGCTTTTTATATGATTTGATGAGTCAGCCAGTAAGCCGCTGTTTTGTATCCGCGGAGTGGGTTTTCTTTTAGAAAGCAAAAAGCCCGTAGCATTCACTACGGGCTTTAATATGATTTGGTGAGTCAGCCAATAAGCCGGGTTCTGTCGTGGATAATCATTCGTCTAGGCCATAAATTGCTCTATGGCTCAAGCAACCTACCCGGTTCTCACGTGGGCCACGCGTTCATTATTTAAAATGATAGAACCCTATTTGGTCTTGCTCCGGGTGGAGTTTACCTTGCAACCAACTGTTACCAGTGGCCCGGTGCGCTCTTACCGCACCCTTTCACCCTTACCAACCGAAGTTGGCGGTCTCCTCTCTGCTGCACTTGTCGTAGGCTCGCGCCCCCCAGCCGTTAGCTGGCACCCTGCCCTGTGGAGCCCGGACTTTCCTCCCCCTGCGCATTTTCGTTGCAGGCAGCGATTATCTTGGCTGACTCGGCGCGCAGTATACCTGAGCGCGCACGTCTATGCAGTAAAGAATTAGCCTTTTTCGTCAATAATTGCTTTATAAAGTGCGTTTTTCTTCAAACCAAAATACTCAGCCACAACACCACAGGCTTTTTTCAGTGGCATTTCGGCTTCGAGTAAACCTAGCATGCGGCGCGCATCTTCTGGAATATCGTCACTTTGCTTCGCTTTACCCGGTAACATTAATACGATTTCACCGCGCTGCTTAGTTGGGTCATCCGTTAAAAACTGTTTTAGTTCAGCAACCGTGCCATTGAAAAAGGTTTCGAAGGTTTTGGTAAGTTCTTTCGCAAACACCACTGGCTGCTCTGAACCGAGAGCTGCTTCTAAATCATCAAGGCTCGCCATGATACGGTGGGTGCTTTCATACATAATGCTAGTAATGCCTGAGTTTACCGCTTCAATGAAAAAGGTCTGCCTTGCTTTACTCTTTGCAGGTGTAAAACCAATAAACTGAAAACGATCTGTTGGTAAACCAGAACAACACACCGCGGTAATTGCAGCACATGCCCCCGGCACCGGCGTGACATGCGCGCCTTGTTCACGGCATAAATTAACCACCGCATAACCTGGGTCGCTAATAAGTGGCGTGCCGGCGTCAGATACCAGCGCAATATTCATTCCTTGCTCTAACCAATCTACAATTTGTTGCGCTTTTTGTTTCTCGTTATGGTCATGTAAAGCAAAGGTTTTTGCTTTGATATTAAAATGGCTTAACAACTTTCCTGTGTGACGAGTATCTTCAGCGGCTATTAAGTCAACCTCAGATAGGGTTTGGATGGCACGCTGGCTGATGTCATCAAAGTTACCAATAGGCGTGGCAACAATGTAAAGAGTGCCGATTTTATCTGAATTGTCCTCATTTAACATTGAGGTCTCCTGCGTCAGTCAGTAATATAAGCAAATCGCGTTAACGTATCGGGAAATCATTGTGCGACTTAAACTTGTTAGTCTATTAATTGTATTGTCAGGGTTATCGGCTTGTAGCACAACCGAAAAACCTCGAAATAGTGCAGAAAATCAATCGGGCCAATCGAGTATTGCCCTATCACAGCTAACCGACGCACAATCTATGTACCAAGCGGCGCTAAACCGTCAAGGTGCCGATAAAATACAGCTTTTATACACTGCGCGTGATGCGGCTATCAGTGAGGAGCGCTGGGCACTACTAGAAAAAGTCTGCCTTGAACTAGAAGCGACCCCAAGTGTAGACCAAATTCAAAACAAACTTTACATTGCTCTTGCACAAGAGCATCAAGGCAAAAGTGATTTAGCTTTAGCTCAGTTACAGCAACTCGAGCCACAGTTAAGCCAGCCTGAACATCAAGCATGGCACCAATTTTTAACTGCGCGTGTTTATGCATCGCAAGGCATGCCAAAACGAGCAATGCCTTTCTTTTTTAAAGCATCAACACTTAGCAGCGAAAACAATTTTATCGTTGCCAATCTAAACAAAGATTTATGGCAAAGCCTAACCCAGCTTTCATCGTACGCACTTGAGCGTTTTAATCGTGGCTCTGTGGTGCAACAAGGTTGGGTCAATTTAGCGCTCTATCACCAAGTGTATTTAGGTGCGCCTGTTGAGCTTCATCAAGCAATGAACAACTGGCTGCGTCGCTACCCGGGTCACCCAGCAGCTGAGGTGCTGCCTAAAAAGGTAACAGAGCTAGTACAAATTGAACCTTTAAATGTAAACCGCCTCGCAGTACTACTCCCTCAATCAGGCGCCAATGAGCGATTAGGTGATGCACTAAAAGCAGGTGTGCTTGCTGCCTTAGATGGAAAATCATTAGAACAAACATTATTTATTGATGAGTCGCTATCAGCCGCAGAAATTACACTTAAACTCAGCGAATTTAATGCTGATTTTGTTATCGGCCCTTTATTAAAAACTAATATCGAAAAGCTAACCAACGCTCAAACACTAGTTGATTACCCAGTGATGCATTTAAACACCTTTGATGGTGAGCGAATTTCACAGCAGCACTTTTTCTTTGCTTTAAGTCCTGAACATGAAGTTCAGCAAGCGTTAGAGCGATTTTTAACAGCGGGCTATCAAAAGCCGATGCTGCTAGCACCAAATAATAGTAACGGCCAACGCCTAGTTGAATACTTCAATACGCAGTGGCAACGCTACAGCGAAGTTAAACCTCAAATTGGGCTTTACTCTGGTAAAGACGACATGCCGAAAACAATCACTGGCTTACTTGAAGTAGACCAAAGCAAAGAGCGTATTAAAGTTGCCAAATCGTTATTCAAGCAAGAAGTTGAAAGTGAAACTCGCTCGCGCAGCGACATTGATGTGATTTATATTTTAGGTGATGCTACTGAAACGCGTTTAATCAAGCCCTATTTAGACGTAAACGTAAGTACTTTTGCTGAGCGTATTCCGCTTTATGCCAGCTCAAAAAGCCACAGTAAGCAAATCGATAGAACCGACAAAGGCGATTTAGATGGCCTTTATTTTACGGAACTACCTTGGATGCTTGATGGTCAAATTCAACAACACAATTTACGCCAGCAATACGAAAGTTTATGGCCAGAAAACGCAGATATAAGCCAGCGCTTATTTGCCATGGCATTCGATGCAGCCAGTATGCTAGGTGATGTGAAGCAATTAAGCATGGTGCAAGGTAAACGCTTTAGTGGTATCAGTGGTCAACTGAGCATTGCCAGCAATGGCTATGTTACGCGCACTTTAGATTGGGCACAGTACAAAAATAAACAAATTATTGCGGTTGATTTAGCGACTGAGCAACCAATTCCATTATTTATGCAATCTGCCTTTGGAATTAACGCTGCTGAATAATCTTTTTAAAACGTAGTAATAGCTCAAGGATGAAGCTATGTCTTGGTTTAAGCAATTATGGCAAAATAGCCGCGAAAAAGGCCTGTATTACGAAAAACAGGCTGAACAATATTTAATACAACATGGTTTAAAAGCCATTGAACGCAATTACTTATGTAAATACGGTGAGCTAGACCTAATAATGCGTGACGGGCAAACGCTGGTATTTGTAGAAGTAAAATTTAGAAAAAACGCCTTGCGTGGTGGCGCAAACTATGCCCTCAGCAAACAAAAGCAGCAACGATTAAGGCGCACGATTAGCCATTATCTTGCCGAGAAAAAGATCTCAAACCAGTCTATGCGGATAGATTATGTCGCTATAACAGGTGAGCTTAACAGCACCCTAAACTGGTTTAAAAATGTTTACTAACGCCGTTTGGCGTCGGCTTAATTTGGTAGGTTATGCAAGAAACGATAAAAAAAATCTTTACTGAAAATATTCAAGTTCAAATAGCGGCAGGTGAAGTACTGCCAAGCGCACTTGAATCAGCAGCATTCACCATTGCACAAAGCCTCATTAACGGCAATAAGCTGTTATGTTGTGGCACTCCTAGCTGTCATATGTTGGCACAGCACATGGCAGGGCTATTAATTAACTTTTATGAAACCGAGCGCCCTTGCCTACCCGCAGTTGCGCTTGCACAAGATCAAGTTAACTTAGGCGCAGCAGCCAATAACGATGAGCACGAAACCTTTGCACGACAAATTCGTGCATTTGCTCAGCAAGGCGACCTTTTATTAGCAATTGCAGTTAATGGTAATGAAAAGCAAATTATCTCAGCAGTTGAAGCGGCACTGACTCGTGATATGAAAGTGATTGTGCTTGTTGGTGATGACGGCGGTGAATTAGTTGGCTTACTTGGCCCAAATGACGTTGAAATTCGTGTGCCATCAAAGCGCCCAAGCCGTATCGTTGAGTCGCATTTAGTGAATTTGCACTGCCTCAGTGAACTTATCGATTTAACCTTATTCCCACAGGAAGAAAATTAATGTTTAAACAGTCTTTAATTGTTATTAGTACCGTTTTATTGCTGCAAGGCTGTGCAGCTGCCGTTGTCGCCGGTACAGCGGGCGCTGTAACTGCCGCGAATGATCGCCGCACAATCGGTTCACAAATCGACGATAACAACATCGAAATTAAAAGCTCTATCGCTATTAGCGAAAATGAGCGACTACATAAATTTGCCAACGTAAACGTTATCAGCGTCAATGGTATTGTGCTTATGATTGGTCAAGTTGCTAACGCAGAAATGAAAGACGAAGCACAACGCGCTATTGAGGGCGTTGATGGCATTCGTAAAATTCACAACCAAATTCGCATTGGTTCGAATATTGGTATGAGTACGCAAACACACGACTCTTGGTTAACCTCTAAAGTGAAAACGCAATTGCTTACCACAGAGAGTATTAGCAGCAATAACATCAAAGTTGTAACAGAAAATGGCGAAGTCTTTTTAATGGGCTTAGTGAGCGATTCTGAAGCGAATTTAGCGGTTGATGTAGCACGCAACGTATCAGGCGTTGAACGTGTTATTAAAGTGTTTGAATATTTATAATACCCAACCGCAAATTGATAATAAAAAACCCGCTTAATAGCGGGTTTTCTTTTGTCTGACTAAGGTTACTTAATCACTCGTAAGTGAGCACCTTTTTTCTTCTCTGGTTTAGCAGGTGGTTCATCATCTGGCGTAATATCGTCAGGTGTTTCAACACTTTCTAATACCGGAGCAAAATCGTCTTCGTCCTCGATGAATTCTTCTGCAGTAAATACAGTCCCTTCACCATTCTCACGTGCATAAATTGCGAGCACAGCACCCATAGGTACGTACACTTGCATTGGCTGGCCACCAAAGCGCGCATTAAAGCTAAGCTGTTGGTTGTCCATTGCAAATTGTGTTACCGCTGATGGGCTAATGTTCAAAACGATCTGACCGTCTTGCACAAACTGTGTTGGTACTTGTACAGCAGGAAAATCAGCGTTAACCACTAAGTGTGGTGTGCACTGATTATCAACAATCCAATCAAAGAAAGCGCGTAGTAAATAAGGACGATTAGGCGTCATTATAAACGGATCTCACGCTCTGCTTCAGTTAGTGAAGCTTGGAATGATTCACGCTCAAATAAACGCAACATGTATTCTTTAAGCTCTTTCGCGCCTGCACCATTAAGCTCAATGCCAAGCTCAGGTAAACGCCAAAGTAATGGTGCTAAGTAACAATCAACTAAGCTGAACTCTTCACTCATGAAGTAAGGTGCTTCAGAGAAGATTGGTGCAATTGCAAGTAACGCTTCTGTAAGCTCTTTACGTGCTTGCGCTGCTTCGCTGCTACCGCTAGTGATTTTGTTAGCTAGGCTATACCAATCCGTGTCGATACGATGCATCATCAGACGACTACGGCCACGCATAACCGGATAAACTGGCATTAGTGGAGGATGAGGGAAACGTTCATCAAGGTATTCCATGATGATGTTTGCCTGATATAAACCAAGCTCACGATCGATCAGTGTTGGTACTGTACCGTAAGGGTTAATCTCATGAAGTGCTTCTGGCAGGTTATCCTTTTCAGCCAGGTGAATGTCAACACTTACACCTTTTTCAGCAAGTACGATACGTACTTGATGGCTATACATACAGTTAGCACCAGAAAACAGGGTCATTACAGGGCGCTTATTGGCAGCTACGGCCATGCCTACCTCCATTATATTACAAAAACAGCAATAGGGGCTTAAGCCCCTATCACAAAACTACCTTTCAAAATGCCCAGGATTAGTGAACATCTCTCCAGTATTCTTTCTTCAGCATGAATGCCAAGATAAATAGAATCACTAGGAAACCAATTACCTTAAGACCTAACGCTTCTGACTCTAAACGTGACGGCTCGCCAACGTAAGCTAAGAAGTTAGTTAAGTCACGAGCAGCACGATCGTACTCGTCAACACTCATTTCACCAGAACCATCTGTCTCAACGCCAACAACTTTAGTCACTGTGTGACCATGTTCTTCCACTTCTTCAGTGATTGGTGTTGGTAAGCCTTGTAGTTCTTGAAGAACGTGTGGCATACCTACCGATGGGAAAACAACGTTGTTTACGCCAAACGGACGAGATTCATCTTTATAGAATGACTTCAGGTAAGTATAGATCCAGTCAGTACCACGAACTCGCGCTACAAGCGTAAGATCCGGTGGCGCTGCGCCAAACCATTTAGCTGCGTCATCTTTATCAATCGCATTTTTGATGTGGCTACCTACTTTTGAGCCATCAAAAATTAGTTGCTCTTGACCAATCTCAGTAGGAATACCGATATCGCGGAACGTACGCTCATAACGTTGATACTGCATTTGGTGACAACCAAGACAGTAGTTCATGAACAATTTAGCACCGCGCTGTAAAGATGCGTTATCTTTAAGGTCAATGTTCGCATCCATTAAAGGAACCGAAGGACCTGCTGCCATTGTCAACGATGGCAACAATGCGAATAAACCGATAATTAGCTTTTTCATCATTTCGTCAACCTCGTTGGTAATGGCTTAGTTTTCTCATTCTTGCTGTAAACAAATAACAATACGAAGAACATGAAGTATGTCACAGTCGTAATTTGTGATAACAGCGTTTTGAAATCAGTTTGTGGTGTAGCACCAACCCAACCCAAGATAACGAAAGTTACCACGAATTGTGCGATGTTTAACTTGTGTAAGCCACAACGATAACGAATAGAGCGAACCGAACCACGGTCAATCCAAGGTAGTAACGCAAGCACTACGATAGATGCACCCATCGCCACAACACCCATTAACTTGTTAGGGATTGCACGTAGGATTGCGTAGAATGGCGTAAAGTACCAAACTGGGAAAATGTGCTCTGGTGTTTTCAGCGGGTTAGCTGCTTCGAAGTTTGGCGCTTCTAAGAAGAAACCATTCATCGCAGGCATAAAGAATACAACCCAACAGAATAAGATTAAGAAACCAACCACACCTACAATATCTTTTACTGTGTAGTAAGGATGGAACGGGATTGCATCAACAATGTCTTTCTTGTTGGTGTAATACTCGTGGAATTTGAATTTAGGCTTATCTTCTTCAGCTACAGTGCCTTTCTTACGCTTGATTTCAACACCATCTGGGTTGTTTGAACCCACTTCGTGTAGTGCAACAATGTGTAAGAATACTAAGATAACGATTACTAAAGGTAATGCAATTACGTGTAGTGCAAAGAAGCGGTTAAGCGTAGCACCAGAAATTACGTAGTCACCACGGATCCAAAGCGTTAAATCATCACCAATAACCGGAATCGCACCGAATAGTGAAATGATTACCTGTGCACCCCAGAAAGACATTTGTCCCCAAGGAAGTAAGTAACCCATGAAAGCTTCAGCCATAAGCGCTAAGAAGATGAACATACCGAATAACCACAGTAATTCACGTGGTTTTTGGTAAGAACCGTAGATCATGCCACGGAACATGTGCAGGTATACAACGATAAAGAACGCTGATGCACCTGTTGAGTGAAGGTAACGAAGTAACCAACCGTATTCAACATCACGCATGATGTATTCTACCGATGCGAAAGCACCTTCAGCAGATGGTACAAAGTTCATTGTTAACCAGATACCAGTTACGATTTGGTTAACAAGTACTAACATGGCTAGAGAGCCAAAGAAGTACCAGAAGTTAAAGTTTTTTGGTGCTGGATACTGTGCAATATGCATGTTCCAAACACGTGTCATTGGAATACGATCGTCGATCCAACCAATAATTTTACCAAACATTACGCCACTCCTTTTTCTTCACCGACTAGAATAGTCGTGTCATCAAGGAAGGTATACGGAGGAATTTCTAGATTTAATGGTGCAGGTACAGATTGGAATACACGACCAGCCATATCAAATTTAGAACCGTGACACGGACAGAAGAAACCGTCGTCTGTGCCCTCTACTTTCTCACCAAAGCCACCTTGTAGGAAGCTAGGAGAACAACCTAAGTGCGTACAAATACCAACAGCAACGAAGATCTCAGGACGTTGCGAACGATATTCATTGGTTGATGATTCAGGTTGTTGAGGCTCTTCAGACGCAGGATCACGAAGTTGACCTTCATGTTCTTTCATCTGTTCAAGCATTCTTGGTGTACGATTAATAACCCAAACAGGTTTTCCTCGCCACTCAACACGTATTAATTGTCCTGGCTCAAGCTTGCTGATATCTACTTCTACAGGCGCACCCGCAGATTTAGCTCGCTCACTTGGATTCCAAGACGCAATAAAAGGAACAGCAGCCCCAGCCGCACCAACACCACCAACAACAGAGGTAGCTATGGTTAAAAAGCGACGTCGGCCATTGTCTACAGGCGCATTGCTCATCCACTTATCTCCACTATGATTCCCAACACTTGCCATATTGAGAACATCAGTTACAGCAGGTTAATTTTTAGAAATTTCAAAATAGACGCGATCATAATTAAAACCCTTGATTAAAACAAGGTTATTCACAGTCTCATGCTCGAATAAACCCTATTTAATAGATTATTAATTTAGGTTAGCTCGAGTATGAAGCCGCTGGTTATGATAACGCATATAAAAAAACAATATACTGACCAAGATCAACCTCACTAAGAGGAAACAGAATTCTGCATTAGCTGTTGTTGAACTCACTCACATTACTTGCCCCCCAATTGTAGCAAAAAATTTCATCAATTAACTGATGGATTTAAGCTAATTTTGCTAAATCTTGAAGTTTTTTTACTGTAATACGTACTAATTATTAACAGCGGTTAAATATCGAACGAAAAAAGGTAGGTTTTTGTACTTCAGCTATCAGCTATCAGCTATCAGCTATCAGCTATCAGCTATCAGCTATCAGCTATCAGCTATCAGCTATCAGCTATCAGCTATCAGCTATCAGCTATCAGCTATCAGCTATCAGCTATCAGCTATCAGCTATCA
>NZ_JACDWV010000129.1:0-61282 GCF_016464105.1 Pseudoalteromonas sp. bablab_jr010
CAGATGATTGCTTTATATTGTTAAAGAACGTTGCGACGTTGTCGCTAGGGATGCGTATAATACATCCTTAAATTTTCGAGTCAACACTTAATTTTAAACTTTCTTTTTAGACCGTTTTAAACCGAAGTTTTACTTAACTCTCTGTCACTTTGTTCAGCGCTTTTCATTGCTGCCCGCCGTGTCAGTGGATGCGCATTATAGGGATGCGAAGAATTAACGCAAGCACTTTTTGGAGGTTTTTTTGATTATTTTCGAATTAGTACAATAACCATACAAATAAAGGGCTACAGAGGGGTTTTAGCTCAAAAAGCAGTCATTTTTGTGAGGATAAAATGGCATAGAAAAAGCGACATACATTAAATTAGCTATGTCGCTTTTTATTTTTATAAGGCGGATTAGTTAGTAGAAATTTCCCAAACAGCGATTGAACCCGAAATTTCATTACCAACAACTAGCAATGCTTCATTCGTTGCACTTTGTTCTGCAGGTATAAATGTCATACCTTCAGGAGCAAGATCACCTGTTATATCTGCATCAGCTTCTAGGCCACGATTAAAAAAGTAATCTTGGAATGTCACATTGTATGGATTAGTAATATCAAACACCATAATGCCACCCATACGCTCTAACCCGATAAATGCAAATGTACGTTCGCCAATCGTACCCAGTGCTAACGCTTCTGGTTCTGCACCTTTGTCATCAGAGCGACTATCACCGTCATTTTCATCTTCGTTATTATTGAATGCTGCTCCGTGAACTGATGCAGTAATACGTGAGATTTGATCGCCCGAGTCAAAAACCACCATGCCGTTACTATCCCAAATAGTAAAAGAGCGGGCTCCATATGCATAGAGTGATTCATATTCGCCATTATTATCTTCATCACCTTTAACAGTGGTCACTTTTAAACGGCCAATATCACTGTTGTCATTGTTCAGGTAATCAAAATTGCTTGCCAGTGTTAAGTCTTTAGCTCTGGTTTCATCTATATATGATAAACAACCATCATCTTCATCATAATCTAGACCACCCTTTGCTAAACAATCAGCTTCGTCGGTTGTATCAAAGAAGTATTCTCGTGCATCACCTTCGTTCGCTGTGACAATAAAGTTAGCACCTTTCCAGGTGAAGCTTGAAATCGTATCTGGTTGATACATGCCATAGAGACCAGGGTACGATTTAAAGTTAACACCACCGTCTTTATCTGATGCATCAAAAAGTAAATTAGACCAATCTTTAAATCCTAAGCCTTTGAGCTCTAGGCTATTATCTTCAAGATTGACGATAGCAAGGGCGTTATTTTCTTGTAGTGACACGTAGGCAAACTTATTGTCTTTTGAAATGCTAATGTATTCAGGTTCTAAATCCATTGCTACGGTCGTATTAATCAAGTTACCGTTGATTGTTCGACCTGTTGGGTTAGCAAATACAATCCCAAGTTCTTCAAGCTCTGCTTGTTTGTCGTTATAAGCCGAAAAAGTAATGCTAATAGCAGTATCTGCAATTACACCATCATTAATATTAATAATGCTGATAGAGCCTTCAGGGTCAATACTGTAGTCACCATTAGGTTCGCCTTCATTTGCAACCAATACTTTATTGCCATCATGGCTAAAAGTAACCATGTCGGGCAGGGCGCCTACAGTGACATTTTTAATAAACTGAGGCTCGTCGCCACTAATATCATAAAATGCGATTAAACCTGCATCACCGGTATTACTAGCTGCCATTGCAACGGCTAAAAGTTCATTATTAGCATCAATCGCGATACTGTTCGCATCACCCACACTGTGCTCATTAAGTGCAAGGGTAATCTCTGAGGTTAAATTAGTGCCGTTTATAACCCCTTCGTTATCTTTAACTAAAGCTGCACGGTCAAAGCTATCGGCTTTCATGATATTAACGACCGCAGAATCACCGGAACTATTGATAGCAAATATTCGTTGTTTAGATGCTTGGTAAGCAACAATTTCCGCAGCACCTTCAGGGCTTTCTGCGTTCAGCACTGCACGGCCGATAAGATTTATAGTTAAAGCAGCGTTTGCATCTGTACCATTTGCTCCGTCATTTCCGTTTGTACCATCGGTGCCATTTACTCCATCAGTTCCATTTTGACCTGCAGGACCTTGCTCACCTTGTAGGCCGTCTTTGCCGTCGTCACCGTCTAATGAGCAGCCAGAAAGAATGGTTAAAAGTGATAGCGCAATAATTGATCTTTTTAACATTATTATTTTTCCTTGGAATTGTATTAGGGCAATTACAACACGCAGGCATTACAACTATATGGCACTTTTATGAGAACAAAATTTAGCCATAAAAAAAGCGAGTATAAACTCGCTTTTTATTTATAAATTAGTAGGGTAGCTCATTACTTTTTAGTTGGGCGCTTCCAACCAGTAAGGTTACGTTGTTTACCACGAGCAACTGCAAGCTGTTCGTCTTCAACTGTATTAGTAATAACCGAACCTGCGCCAACTGTTGCCATTGCACCAATATTCACAGGGGCTACCAGTGATGAGTTAGAACCGATAAAGGCGTTATCACCAATAATGGTTTTTGATTTATTTACGCCATCATAGTTACAAGTAATAGTCCCTGCGCCAATATTAACTTTTTCGCCAACTTCAGTGTCGCCTAAGTAGGTTAGGTGGTTTGCTTTTGAGCCTTTGCCTAAGCGAGTCTTTTTCATCTCAACGAAGTTACCAATGTGCGAGTCTTCTTCCATAATCGCACCAGGGCGAAGGCGGGCATATGGGCCTAAAGTGCATTTAGCAGCAACACTGGCTTCTTCAACAAGTGAGTTAGCTTTAATAACAACGTTATCGCCGATAGTACAATCTTTAAGTACGCAATTTGGGCCAATTTGTACGTTATTACCAAGCGTTACTTTACCTTCGAAAATAACATTAACGTCGATCAGTACGTCTTCGCCAGTCGTTACTTCACCACGTACATCAATACGAGCAGGATCAGCAAGTGTTGCGCCGTTTAGCATTAGCTCTTCTGCTTGCCATGCTTGGTATGCACGTTCAAGTGCTGAAAGTTGTACGCGATTATTAGCACCTTCAACTTCCATCGGATGCTCAGGCTGTGCAGAAGTAATTTCAACCCCTTCACTGTGTGCCATAGCTACAATATCAGTTAAGTAATATTCACCTTGGGCGTTGTTGTTAGATAGGTTACCTAACCAACGTTTAAGTAGCGCACCATTCGCAGCCATAATACCGGTATTGATTTCTTTAATTGCAAGTTGCTCTGGTGAAGCATCTTTTTGTTCGATAATACCTACTAGCTTGCCATTTTCACGGATCATTCGGCCATAACCTGATGGGTCATCTAAGGTAACCGTTAACACCGCTAAACCTTTTTCTGGAGTTGCAGCAAGTAGCTTTTCTAAGGTCGCGCGTTTTGTTAGTGGCACATCACCATAGAGAATTAATACGGTGTCATCATCGGCAATGTGTTCTTTAGCAACAGCGACAGCATGACCCGTACCGAGTTGTTCTTCTTGTAATACCCAGTTTACTTGGTTGTGCGATAGGGCTTCTTGAAGCTGCTCACGGCCATGACCGTAAACAAGATTTGTTTCACGAGCACCAAGGGCAGTGGCATTATCGATAACGTGCTGAACCATAGGTTTGCCAGCAACTTTGTGTAATACCTTAGGTAGAGCAGAGCGCATGCGGGTGCCTTTACCCGCAGCAAGAATAACGGTAGTCAGAGACATTAAAACAATATCCTTCTTTCTTTGTTTTAGGTGTGCAATATTTTGTGAGTTCTGGGAAACATACAAAGTTGTGTAAGTCACATCATGTGTAAATACGCAATCCTAATGTGTTGGACTGAACCTTGAATGAAACAGCTATTCACTATTAATTTACACTATTGTAGCGAGCTTTGATGAAGGATATAAGTATAAATATAAAGTAGGGTGCTAAACGGTGAATTTTAGGCACAAAAAAGCCCACGTTGAGTGGGCTTTTCGAAAACCGAGTAGGCTTACTTTTTACGTAATTGTTGAATTACGCGAAGTTGAGCGATTGCTTCAGCAAGTTGCACTGCAGCTTGTTGATAATCTAACTCAGCAGTTGACGTATTCGCCATTTGCTCTTCAGCATCACGTTTAGCTTTTTCAGCCGCTTGCTCGTCTAGGTCTTCACCACGTACTGCAGTATCTGCAAGAATCGTGATGCGATCCGGTTGAACTTCTAGCGTGCCGCCAGCAATATACATCACGTCTTCGTGACCAAATTGCTTAACTAAACGTACCATACCAGGTTTTAGGGCAGTTAATAATGGAGCGTGACCATAGTTAACACCAAGGTCACCTTCACTACCACTCACTTGAATCGATTCAACCAGACCAGAGAACAAGCTCTCTTCTGCGCTTACTACGTCAAGATGTACAGTCATAGCCGCCATACTACCCTCCTAATTACATGCTTTTGGCTTTTTCTTGAGCTTCTTCAATAGAGCCAACCATGTAGAACGCTTGCTCTGGCATATCATCAAACTCACCGTTTAAGATACCTTTGAAGCCAGCAATTGTGTCTTTAAGTGACACGTATTTACCAGGCGCGCCTGTGAATACCTCAGCAACGAAGAACGGCTGAGATAGGAAACGCTGGATTTTACGTGCACGAGATACAACTTGCTTATCTTCGTCAGAAAGCTCGTCCATACCTAGGATTGCGATGATGTCTTTAAGTTCTTTATAACGTTGAAGAACTGTTTGAACGCCACGCGCTGTATCGTAGTGCTCTTGACCGATTACTAGTGGGTCAAGTTGACGTGAAGATGAATCAAGTGGGTCTACCGCAGGGTAGATACCAAGTGAAGCGATATCACGAGAAAGTACTACTGTTGCATCTAAGTGAGCAAACGTTGTTGCTGGAGATGGGTCAGTTAAGTCATCCGCAGGTACGTATACCGCTTGGATTGAAGTGATTGAACCCGTCTTAGTAGATGCGATACGCTCTTGAAGTACACCCATTTCTTCAGCAAGAGTTGGTTGGTAACCTACTGCTGAAGGCATACGACCTAGAAGTGCTGATACCTCTGTACCCGCTAGAGTATAACGGTAGATGTTATCAACGAAGAAAAGTACGTCACGACCTTCGTCACGGAACTTCTCTGCCATAGTAAGACCTGTTAACGCTACGCGTAAACGGTTACCCGGTGGCTCATTCATTTGACCGTATACTAGAGATACTTTATCTAGTACGTTTGAGTCGTTCATCTCATGGTAGAAGTCATTACCCTCACGAGTACGCTCACCAACACCTGCGAATACTGAGTAACCGCTGTGCTCGATTGCGATGTTACGGATAAGTTCCATCATGTTTACGGTTTTACCAACACCGGCACCACCGAATAGACCAACTTTACCACCTTTAGCGAATGGACATACAAGGTCGATTACCTTGATACCAGTCTCTAAAAGTTCTACTGAACTTGATTGTTCTTCATAAGAAGGTGCTGCACGGTGAATAGACATACGCTCTTCTTCACCAATTGGACCAGCTTCATCAATAGGGTTACCTAATACGTCCATGATACGACCTAGTGTCTTCGTACCTACTGGAACGTGGATTGGCTGACCTGTACCTTCTACTGCAGTACCACGACGTAAACCGTCAGTAGTACCAAGTGCGATACCACGTACCACACCGCCACCTAGCTGTTGTTGAACTTCTAAAGTTAAACCAGCTAAGTCGCCATCTGTTACTTTTAGTGCGTCATATACGGCTGGCACGTTGTCTTGTGGAAATTCGATATCCACAACGGCGCCGATAATTTGGACGACCTTACCTAAACTCATGTCTATTCCTCTCATTAAACTTTGCCGAAGCGTTAAACTGCTGCCGAACCGCCAACAATCTCACTAATTTCTTGTGTGATTGCAGCTTGACGAGCCTTGTTATAAACAAGCTGTAACTCATCCATAAGGTCGCCTGCGTTATCAGTTGCAGCTTTCATTGCAACCATACGGGCAGCCTGTTCAGAGGCAGCGTTCTCAACTACACCTTGGTATACTTGAGACTCAATAAAGCGTACTAACAGAGCTTCTAAAATCGCTTCTGGGTTTGGCTCATATAAGTAATCCCAAGAATGTTGAGATACTTCTTCTTCAGCTTTTGGCAAAGGGAGTAACTGATCGATTGTTGGCTCTTGCTTCATAGTATTAACGAACTTGTTAAATACTACGTATAAGCGGTCAATTTTACCTTCAGAGTATGCATCTAGCATTGTCTTTACAGGACCAATAACGTCTTGTAGTGAAGGTGTATCTCCTAAGTTCGCTTTTTTAGCGACTAACTTACCGCCAAAACGTTGGAAAAAGCCAGCTGCTTTGCTACCTAAAGTAGTAAATTCAGCTTCAACGCCTTTTTCTTTCCACGCTTTAACATCTAGGGCAACTTTTTTGAACTCGTTTGAGTTCAAGCCACCACATAGACCACGGTCAGTAGAGATAACAATATAACCAACTCGTTTTACTTCACGCTCTTCTAAGAAAGGGTGAGTAAAATCAAGATTTGCTTGAGCAACACGACCAATCACTTGGCGTAAGTTTTCAGCGTATGGACGGCTTGACGCCACACGTTCCTGCGCTTTTTTCATTTTAGACGCAGCAACCATTTCCATTGCGCTGGTGATCTTTTGAGTATTCTTGATACTCCCGATCTTGCTTTTAATCTCTTTTCCGCTGGCCATGACTCTCTCTCCGAATCAGGTGGGCTTTAGTTGCCTAAAGCTCACCATTCATAACTAAATTACCAAGTTTGCGTCGACTTGAACTTCTCTAGAAGTTCTTTAAGTTGAGCTTCAATCTCAGCGTTGTAGTTACCAGTTTCATTGATTTGAGCCATTAGCTCTGCGTATGTGCTGTTTGCGTAAGAAATTAGGCCAGCTTCGAAATCCATGATTTTCGCGATTTCGATGTCTTTTAGGTAGCCTTTTTCAGCAGCAAATAGCGACAGAGACATTTCAGCAACAGACATTGGTGCGTACTGTTTCTGCTTCATTAGCTCTGTTACGCGCTCACCATGCTCTAATTGAGCACGTGTTGCATCGTCAAGGTCAGACGCGAACTGCGAGAACGCAGCTAATTCACGGTACTGAGCTAACGCTAGACGGATACCACCACCTAGTTTCTTAACGATTTTAGTTTGCGCTGCACCACCAACACGAGATACCGAGATACCAGCGTTAACAGCTGGACGGATACCTGAGTTGAATAAGTCAGTTTCTAAGAAGATCTGACCATCGGTGATAGAGATAACGTTTGTCGGTACGAACGCAGAAACGTCGCCGCCTTGAGTTTCAATGATTGGCAATGCCGTCAATGAACCTGTTTTACCTTTCACTTCACCATTAGTGAACTTCTCAACGTAATCAGCGTTTACACGTGATGCACGCTCTAGAAGACGTGAGTGAAGGTAGAATACGTCACCTGGGTATGCTTCACGGCCTGGTGGACGCTTAAGTAGTAATGAGATTTGACGGTAAGCAACAGCTTGCTTAGATAAATCATCATATACGATTAGCGCGTCTTCACCACGGTCACGGAAGTATTCACCCATAGTACAACCAGAGAATGGTGCTAGGTACTGAAGTGCCGCAGATTCAGAAGCAGATGCAACAACAACAATCGTGTTTTCTAATGCACCGTGCTCTTCTAACTTACGTACTACGTTAGCGATAGTAGATGCTTTTTGACCAACTGCAACGTACACACACTTAACGCCTGTACCTTTTTGGTTGATGATAGCATCGATTGCTAATGCAGTTTTACCAGTTTGGCGGTCACCGATCACAAGCTCACGTTGACCACGACCTACTGGGATCATCGCATCGATAGATTTATAACCAGTTTGTACTGGCTCATCTACTGATTGACGTTCGATAACGCCTGGTGCGATTTTCTCAACAGGTTCAAAACCGTCGTTATCTAAAGCGCCTTTACCGTCGATAGGTGCACCTAGTGTGTTAACAACACGACCAAGTAGACCACGACCAACAGGAACCTCTAGGATACGACCAGTTGATTTAACTTTTACGCCTTCTTTAAGGTCAGCGTAAGGACCCATTACTACAGCACCTACTGAGTCACGCTCAAGGTTTAGTGCGATAGCATAACGGTTGCCAGGAAGCTCGATCATCTCACCTTGCATACAGTCAGCAAGACCGTGGATGCGGATGATACCGTCAGTAACAGATACGATAGTACCTTCGTTACGAGCTTCACTTACAACTTCGAACTGCTCAATACGTTGTTTGATCAGATCTGAAATTTCAGTGGAATTAAGTTGCATGCTCTTTTTCCCAATTACGATTGTAGTGATGTAGCTAAGCGGGCTAATTTGCCACGTACTGAGCCGTCGATTACAGTGTCACCCGCCTTAATGATAAGACCGCCAACAACTGTAGTATCTTCACTACAATTCAGCTTAACTTTGCGTGCGAAACGTTTTTCAAGTGCCGCTACCAATGTTGCTTGCTGCTCAGCAGCAAGCGGTGTTGCAGAAATCACGTCAACGTCGATTTCTTTGTCGTAGTCCGCTTTAAATTCAGCGAATAACTCAGCAACAGCAGGCAGTGCAACTAAACGTCCATTTTCAGCCATCACCTTGATTAGGTTCTGACCTTGTTCGTTGAGCTGCTCTGCACAGATCTTGATAAACAGATCTGCTTGTTCAGTAGCAGTAGGCAATCCAGCTAGCGCGGCAGCGGCTTGCTCGTTGCTGGCAACGTGGCCAGCAAAGAACAGCATGTCGTTCCAACTTTCAACAGTGCCTTTTTCAACGGCAAGTTCAAAAGCCGCTTTAGCGTATGGGCGAGCGATAGTAGCCAATTCAGACATGCTCATACCCTCCTAATTACAGCTCAGCGACAAGTTTTTCAACGATGTCACTGTGTGCGGCTTGATTGATTTCGCGCTCTAAAATCTTCTCAGCACCAACCACTGCCAGCGTCGCTACTTGTTTACGTAGTTCTTCTGTTACACGGTTACGCTCTGCTTCGATTTCAGAGTGCCCTTGAGCAATAATTTTTTCACGCTCTTGTTGACCACGAACAGTTTCTTCGTCAACGATTAGCGTGGCACGCTTTTTAGCTTGTTCAATGATATCAGCCGCTTGAGCTTTTGCCTCTTTAAGCTGCTCAGCAGCTTTCTTTTGCGCAAGTTCTAAGTCTTTTTCGGCTCTATCAGAGGCAGCTAAACCATCTTCGATTTTCTTCTGGCGAGCTTCAATTGCACCATTTAGTGGTGGCCATACGTATTTCATACAGAAAAGTACGAAAACCGTAAATGCAATTAATTCACCGATAAGAGTGGCTGTTAAGTTCACGACCGCTCCTCCTTAAAATAGTAAGCTGTTCAAAAAATAATATTAAAGTACGAACAACAATACCATTGCGATACCAACACCGATCATAGCTACGGCATCGATTAGACCAGCAAGGATGAACATCTTAACTTGTAATGAAGGTGCAAGTTCAGGTTGACGAGCACAAGCTTCTAGGAATTTACCACCCATGTTACCGAAGCCGATAGCAGTACCGATTGCACCGAAGCCGATAAGTAGAGCGACAGCGATGTACTTAAGACCAATCATTAGTTCCATTTTTTTCTCCAAAGTTTCAATTGTAAATTAAAGTTAAAATTTAAAAGTGTAAAAAATTAGTGATTATCTGAGCTTGCCATGCTTAGGTATACGATTGTAAGCATCATGAATACGAATGCTTGCAGTACGATTACTAAGATGTGGAATACAGCCCAAATAAAGTGCAACGGTAGTTGCATTAAACCAACTGCGCCGATCAAGATGAAAATCAACTCACCAGCATATAAGTTACCGAATAAACGCAGTGCTAACGAGAACGGCTTAGCAACTAAAGCGATTGTTTCTAGTAATAAGTTACATGGGATTAAGAACACCATCGCTAGCTTGTTATTAGAGCTAAACGGGTGAAGCGTTAATTCAGCTAAGAATCCGCCAATCCCTTTGATTTTGATTGCGTAACCGATCATCAGAATGAATACACCAATAGCAAGTGCAGCAGTCATGTTGATGTCTGTGGTAGGTACAATCTTCATGTAAACGTCGTGAGAATCCATACCAAATGCTTGCTCGCCAACGAAGCCAGCGAATGCAGGTAGGAAATCAACCGGAATCAAGTCCATTAAGTTCATTAAGAACACCCAAACGAAAATCGTTAGAGCTAATGGAGCGATTAATGCGCTTTTACCGTGGTATGTATCACGTACGTTGTCGCCAACGAACTCAACGATCATTTCAATGAAACACTGAAATTTACCAGGTACACCGGTATTTGCTTTCTTAGCGGCACTACGGAAGATCCATAAAAATACAAGACCTAGACCGATTGACCATGCGAGGGTATCTATATTCCATGTCCAGAAACCACTGTCTGCACACGCTTTGTTGAAGGCAAGACCAGCGTCGGTCGAGCACATCTTAGCGTTAGTTAAGTGGTGCTGAATATGGCTTGATAGAGTTACTTCTTCTGCAGCCATGTTATATCCCAAAAGTTAATGATTAAAAAAAACGGGCGCAAACAATCCGCTAAATAACACCAATACATAAACACAGAAAAACGGTAATAAAACGACCGTGTAAGACTTCAGTATCAGTGCAAACAAAACGATTGTTAGCATAAATTTTAATCCGTTGCCGCGCTTTAGCGAGGCATACACTTGATTTACTCGACTTGCACCCATATAACGGAATGCATAGACAGCAAATACAAAATTAGGGAGTAGTGCAACAGCTCCGCCAGCAAGCGCTGACTGGCCGGCATTGACTCCCCAACCTATAAAAACAATTACTGCAGCGATTAATGCTACGATACCCTGAAGACAAATTAATTTAAATGCGGCAAGCCTATACGGCCTTGCTAACCTATTAGTCACGTTTTGTTAACCTTTAGAACGTTAAATTGTCAGGGTATGAAAACTGGCGAAATTATACTGATTCCTACCAGTTTTGCAACTTGAGTCGACCCTTTGTAGTGCAAAAACACCACAAATGTCTCTTTTTGGACATGTTATTAATTAATGACGGGAATAGTCTTAATTTATACGGCTTAAAATGCCATCCAACTCATCAAGAGTTGTATAAGAGATAACCAGTTTGCCTTTGCCTTTTTTATTGTAGTTTATTTCTACTTTGGCGCCTAAATTTTCAGCAAGTTTTTGTTCTAACTGTTTGACATCCGGATCTTTTTCTTGCGCTTCTTTTTTCGGAGCTGGTTCTAAGATAGAGCGAACTAATTTCTCAGTTTCACGAACAGTCAACGCTTTAGCAACCGCTAATCTAGCAGCATCTGACTGCGCTTCGCCTTCAAGTGCCAATAAACAACGTGCATGACCCATTTCGATGTCGCCATGCTCTAACAAGATTTTAACATCTTCGTTAAGGTTATTTAGACGTAGTAAATTAGTCACAGTCGTACGCGATTTACCAACTGCTTCGGCGACTTGTTGATGAGTGAGTTCAAATTCGTTAAGTAAACGATTTAATGCTATCGCTTCTTCCATCGCGTTTAGGTCTTCACGTTGGATATTTTCAATCAATGCGATAGCAACGGCTGCTTCATCTGGTACATCTTTGATGATACATGGAACAGCATCTAATTTTGCAAGTTGAGCAGCACGCCAACGACGCTCACCAGCAATAATTTCATATTTGTCTGCACCAATTTGGCGCACAACAATTGGCTGAATGATACCTTGAGCACGAATTGAGCTGGCTAACTCTTCTAGCGCTTCTTCAGACATGTCTTTACGCGGTTGATATTTACCCGATTGTAAAAACTCAATCGCTAATTTTTGCAGCTCACCTTTGCTTTGCTCTGCAACTACTTCAGAGACTTGCTCTGGTGTTGCTGTCGCTTGTTGCTGATTATTTGCACTTGGGGCAGGTTTTGATGAACTTAATAAAGCGTCGAGTCCTCGGCCTAAACCGCGTTTTTTAGCAGACATGTTATTTTTTTACCTCGAAGTTAGGCTACTGCTGAAGATGTTTTCTCTTTTCTACGTAACATTTCGCCGGCTAGGGCTAAGTAAGCTTTAGCACCACTTGATGCACGGTCATAATACATGGCAGGGGCACCAAAACTCGGCGCTTCTGCTAAACGGACATTACGTGGGATAACGGTACGATATACTTTATCGCCAAAATGTTGTTTTAATTGTTCTGATACATCATTTGCAAGGCGATTGCGCGGATCATACATGGTGCGCAAAATCCCTTCAATTGTTAACGCTGGATTTACTAGCTTAGATAGCTGCGTAATGGTATCCATTAATGCCGTTAAACCTTCAAGGGCATAATACTCACATTGCATCGGAACTAAAATCGAATCTGCGGCAGCCATGGCATTAACAGTAAGCATGTTAAGTGAAGGCGGGCAGTCGATAAAAATGAAATCGTATTGATCTTGAATTTGTTCAAGCGCATTACGTAAACGCACTTCACGAGCAAACAATTCCATTAGTTTAACTTCAGCGGCAGTCACATCGCCATTAGCAGCAATTAAGTGATACTCACCTGAGGTTTCTTTATTGATCACTTCATCGATTGGTGTTTCTTCAATCAATAAATCGTAAATAGTCGCAACATCACCGTATTTATCGACACCACTACCCATGGTAGCGTTTCCTTGCGGATCAAGATCGATTAATAACACTTTACGCTTCGTCGCGGCCATCGATGCCGCGAGATTCACAGCGGTGGTTGTTTTACCAACACCACCTTTTTGGTTTGCTAATGCGATGACTTTTGCCACAGTGCTCTGATCCCTAGTCTTTAGATAGAATGATTAGATGTCTTTGCGCATCTAACTCAGGTACTTCCAAGCTGATTTTTTCATCAAACTTAATACCTTTCGGTAATGAGTCTAGTTCTTCGCTCGGAAATACGCCTTTTAAGGCGATAAATTTACCTGAATGATCAATCAAGTGCGCACACCAGTCAACCATATCTTGTAAAGAGGCGAATGCACGACTTAATACACCATCTAATTTAACACTTGGTTGATATTCTTCAACTCTAGACTGCACTGGGGTTACATTTTCAAGGCCAAGTGCATGTTTTACCTGCATCAAAAAGCGCACGCGTTTACCTAAACTATCTAACAATACAAATTGTGTATCAGGTAAAGCGATGGCTAATACGATACCCGGTAAACCAGGACCGGTACCTACATCAATGTAATGTTTGCCTTTAAGGTGTGGTGCAACAACTAAGCTATCCATAATATGCTTAACCATCATTTCTTCAGGTAAACGAACAGAGGTTAAGTTATACGCTTTGTTCCACTTGTCTAATAATTCAACATATTGCACAAGTTGTTGTTGCTGTTTTTCTGTTAGCGCAATATCAGTTTGCGCTAACAGCGAAGTTAATTGTTGTTGTAACACTGTATTCCTCACCAACTACGCAGTCTTGCGCAGTAAGCCTTGCTTTTTCAGATAGACTAATAATAGCGAAATAGCAGCAGGGGTGATACCTGAAATACGTGACGCTTGGCCAATTGTATCTGGACGACTATCTGTAAGCTTTGCGATAACCTCATTTGATAAGCCAGAAACAGTTGAATAATCAAAGTCTTTTGGTAATACAGTTTGTTCATGACGTAGCTGCTTATTGATCTCATCTTGCTGACGAGCAATATAGCCTGCGTACTTAGTATGGATCTCAACTTGCTCAAGTGCAGCTTGGTTATCAAACTCAGAACCTAAACCATCGATTGCCATTAAGTCGTTATAACGAATTTCAGGGCGGCGGATCAGATCTTCAAGGCTCGCTTCACGAGTCAGTGGTGTTTTTAATAACGCATTTACTTGATCAACAGCAACGTGATCTTTGTGGATCCATGTTTCTTTTAAACGTTGCGTTTCTTTTTCGATGATTTCCATTTTTTCGTTAAATGCAGCCCAACGAGCATCGTCAACTAAGCCAAGTTCACGGCCTTTTTCAGTTAAACGAATGTCGGCATTATCTTCACGAAGTAATAAACGGTATTCAGCACGGCTAGTAAACATACGGTATGGTTCTTTAGTACCTAATGTTGCTAAGTCGTCAATGAGTACACCTGTGTATGCTTCATCACGGCGAGGTGTCCATGACTCTTTACCTTGTACTTGTAATGCCGCATTCATACCCGCAATTAAACCTTGCGCGCCAGCTTCTTCGTAACCGGTTGTACCATTAATTTGGCCTGCGAAGAATAAACCATTAATAAACTTAGTTTCTAATGATTGCTTTAAGTCGCGCGGATCAAAGAAGTCATACTCAATTGCATAACCAGGACGACAAATATGTGCATTTTCAAAACCAGTGATTGATTGCACAATTTCAAGCTGTACATCAAACGGTAAGCTCGTTGAAATACCATTTGGATATAATTCGTATGATGTTAAACCTTCTGGCTCAACAAAGATTTGATGTTTGTCTTTATCAGCAAAACGTACGATCTTATCTTCGATTGAAGGGCAGTAACGCGGACCAATACCTTCAATTACACCTGAATACATAGGTGAGCGATGTAAGTTATTGCGGATCACATCATGTGTTTTTTCATTTGTATAAGTGATGTAACACGGGATCTGCTGTGGGTGATCCGATTGTTTACCCATAAATGAGAATACAGGCGTTGGGGTATCACCTGGCTGTTCTTGCATCTTGCTAAAATCAACAGTTCGCGCATCAATACGAGGAGGTGTGCCTGTTTTTAAGCGATCAACACGGAAAGGTAATTCACGTAATCGCTCAGCAAGTGCAATTGAAGGTGGATCACCGGCACGACCGCCTTTGAAGTTCTCTAAACCAATATGGATCTGACCACCTAAGAAAGTACCTACGGTAAGAACCACAGAAGGCGCGCTAAAACGAAGACCCATTTGCGTTACAACACCGATTACTCGATCACCTTCAACGATTAGATCGTCACATGATTGTTGGAAGATCTTTAAGTTTTCTTGATGTTGTAAAGTATGTTGAATAGCTGCTTTATACAAAGCACGGTCAGCTTGTGCACGTGTAGCACGTACTGCAGGGCCTTTAGATGAGTTTAAAGTACGAAATTGAATACCACCTTTATCAATAGCCTGAGCCATTGCACCACCAAGAGCATCGATCTCTTTAACTAAATGGCCTTTACCAATACCGCCAATTGCCGGATTACAAGACATTTGACCAAGGGTATCCATATTATGAGTTAGCAATAGGGTATTCATGCCCATGCGAGCAGATGCTAATGCAGCTTCAGTACCTGCATGTCCACCACCTACAACAATAACATCAAAACGTTCGTGAAAAATCATTTATGGGATCCTACTTAATCGACCAGCAAAACTTTGTAAAGGGAGCGTATTCTACCTAGAAATTTAGAGAAGATAAATGATTAAACAGTGCTCAAGATCTAAGTGGGTGATCTCTAATAATATAAAGGATCTTTTAAAGAGATCTTTTATTACTCTTACTACTAGTAACGGCTAGATCTGTTGATAATGTTCGCTTTACTATTAAAAACATGATCTTAACGCAGATCTAAAGGTGTTAATATGATCGGATCTTCCCGCGTAAAAGCTTTGATCAAAAGGGCTATTTATACACAGGACAATATCGATTGGATCTTATCCAAGGGATAAACTAGGTTAAAATCGCAGTTAGATCAGTGTTTATCCACAATCTGATCTAAATTATCAGTAAATTGTGGGTAACTTTTATAACAACGATCAACACCGATCGGCTTAATTGAGCCCTGCTGATTCGATCCAGCTTGGTAACCAGGCTAATGCCGTGTCTTCTGGCAATGCTTCATCAAGAATATTTAGCTCTAAGCGTTCTGCCACGCGGTTTGCGCCTTTATTAGCTAATAACTCATCTAGATTACGGCCTGCATAGTTATAGGTGTCGTAACTAGTGTCACCTAATCCGATCACACTGTAGTTTAATCCTTTAAGATCAGCCTGTTGGTTAATAGACTCAACAAATGGCAGTAGGTTCTCTGGGTAGTCTCCCGCGCCGTATGTAGAAGTACATAACAACCAAATAGTATCTTGCTGATCAATATCATCAAATATAGGCTGTTCATGAAGCTGCACTTGGATCCCTTGTTGTTCAAGGGCTTCTGCTAGTTGCTCTGCCACGTATTCTGCAGATCCCATTTGGCTGCCAACGATGATATTTACTGATTGCATGTGATTGATCATGTATAGAAATAAGTGGCCACATGATAACTAAGTTAGGGTGTGAGTAAAGCGTTGAATTACGATCTGAATAAGTTTTTCTGCTTAAAATGACAGCTTTAATTCAATGTTTTTTATAATCTACTGTTTTTAATAGTTTTTTATATTTATTCATAAATTAAACCCTTTGATCAAGCTGTTAATAAATTTGGGGAAAGTTCTGATCAAGCTAAATATTGGAAACTGTATAACTTTGCTAAGTTGTTGATCTTTAATTATGTGTAAGCGCTTAAATTTTCAGATCTGATAAAAATAGTGAGTATGATCGTTTTGTGGATAGATCACTTGTTGATAACGATCGGTTTGCAATTTGCGATCAATAAAATAGATCGAAAAAATCTTAAATAAGCGCTAATAAAGGCTGTTTTTAAGAAAATTAGTTATCAAAAAGGGCTGTTGTATGAAAATAAATTCAAATTTTCGCGTTTTTTTATGATCAAATCAGCCTTTAGATCTAAAAAAGCCCCAAATGTGGATAACATTTTTAGCTAAATTCGATCTTAAAAGCTGTTTTGATCTGATTTTTTAGCTCGCTAAGTTAGTTTTCGATCTGTGTTAAACTGGTTTTTATCGTATTACCGACTAGATCATAGAGCGAATTACCCAATGAAAACCGTTTTGCACCACCAGCGAAAGCGGCTTTTGCTGAGTTAAAATTGCTCATTGCCATCACATTTAATGGCATATCTATTGTGTTAGCTAAGCCGGTTATGTGCTCTATGTTAGTTAAGCCGGGCACAAACAGACCGTCTGCACCTGCATCTTGATACGCTTTTGCTCGCTTTAATGTTGCTTGAAAAGGAGAGTCACTAACAAAGTAGGTATCGGTTCTGGCGTTTATAAATAAACCACCGAAGCCATTTTCGTTAAGTACTTTCTTTATTTCACTAATAATAGTGCATTGCTGCTCGGTAGATCTCAGTGCGTTAGTGTCTTTATTTGAGTCCTCTATGTTGATGCCTACAACTCCTAATCTTGCTAACGCTAAAACGTTTTCGCTAATTTGCAGCGGATCGTTACTGTAGCCTGACTCTATATCGACAGAGAGTGGAATATGAAGGTGTTCGGTTAAGCTTTTAACCAGCGCTAACTGAGTTTGAAAAGAGATGTTTTCACCATCAGCTAACCCTAAACTTGCCGCAATTCCCCAGCTGGTTGTTGCTACGGCTTTAGCTCCCGCAGCTTGGATGAATTGTGCTGAACTAAGATCCCATGCATTAGCGAGTACAAAGCCCCCATGCTGGTGGTGTAATTGGTGAAAGAGTTGATATTTGTCCATGATGTCCTCCGTTTAATGACATCGCTAGACTAATTGATATGAGGTTTATTACTGGCTGGTTTCGGGCCTGAACCGATAATTGATTACTGGACTAAAAACAAAAAAAGAGTCTTGCGACTCTTTTTATAATATTGATGACCGGAATTTATTTACCGATACAGAACGAACTAAAGATTTTCCCTAGCAAGTCATCAGAGGTAAATTCACCCGTTATCTCATTTAAGAACTGTTGAGTTAGGCGTAATTCTTCAGCCAAGATCTCACCAGCAATATGCATCTCTAATTGCTCTTTGCCTGTGTTTAAATGATAGGCAGCATGATCAAGTGCATCTAAGTGACGACGGCGTGCCATAAATCCACCTTCTGTGGCGCCTTGGAAACCTATACATGCCTTTAAGTGAGTACGAACTAACTCTATACCCTCTGCATTTTTAGCACTCAAACGGATCACCGGATATTGATCATGTTCATCCATACCGACATTTTCACCGGAAATATCGGCTTTATTTCGGATCACAGTAACACCCATACCCTCTGGTAACTTGGCCATAAACTCTGGCCAAATATCATGAGGGTCTGTGGCTGATGTATCAGTGCCGTCTAACATAAATAGTACGCGATCGGCTTGGTTAATTTCATCCCATGCGCGCTCGATACCAATTTGCTCTACTTTATCTGGGCTTTCACGCAGGCCTGCGGTATCAATAATATGTAGTGGCATACCATCAATGTGGATATGTTCGCGTAATACGTCACGTGTTGTACCTGCTATTTCGGTAACGATGGCTGCATCACGGCCAGCTAACGCATTAAGTAGGCTTGATTTACCTGCGTTAGGGCGACCCGCAATAACAACACGCATACCTTCACGCATGATGCTACCTTGTTTAGCTTGCTGAGTTACATTCTCTAACTGATCAATAATGGCATTGAGATCTGTTGATACTTTACCGTCTGATAAAAAGTCGATTTCTTCATCAGGAAAATCAATTGCAGCTTCAACATACATACGTAGGTGAATGACTTTCTCCACCAGCGTTTCAATATGTTTTGAGAATTCACCTTGCAGTGATTGGAGGGCGCTTTTTGCTGCCTGTTCACTGGTTGCATTAATTAAATCGGCAATTGCCTCTGCTTGAGTTAAATCAAGCTTATCATTCATAAATGCGCGCTCAGAGAACTCACCTGGTTTTGCTAAACGTACACCGTCAATTTGGCTAATTTCTTTTAATAGCATATCTAATACAACAGGGCCGCCGTGACCTTGTAGTTCTAGTACGTCTTCGCCGGTAAATGAATTTGGCCCTTGGAAGTAAATAGCAATACCTTGGTCAAGCTGTTCACCGCTCAAGCTTTTAAATGGTACATAGTCTGCGTAACGTGTTTTAGGACAACGGCCAATAATCTGTTCTGCCACTGTTTTAGCTAAGCTGCCAGAGACGCGAATAATACCAACCCCACCACGTCCTGGTGCGGTCGCTTGTGCTGCAATTGTGTCTTGATTAATCATGCGATGAAATAATGCCAATAAAAGAATGAATGCTGGCTCTATTGTAACCTATGGCTTAATTTCATGCGAATAGCTGTTTGAGTAATGAAGTAGCAAAAGTCTGATGTAAGTAATACTTTATTTAGCTTTAATTAATAATAAACACTCATTGAAAATGATAATTATATTCATTAACATGTTGCGCATTCTAAATCTTATTGTTTTTTATTATGCGTCTTTCTGCTGTTTTTATTGCACTTGCTGCTGGTTTTTCGGGCGTTGCCCATGCTCAAACTGAAGTGACTACTCCGGATCAAAGTGATTCTAAAGAACTCGAAAAAATAGAAGTTGTTGGCCGTGCGTTCTCTTTATATCGCCCAACCGAGTCTAGCTTTGCTACTCGTACCAATACACCTTTAGAGAAAATTCCTCAGTCAATTCAAATTTTGCCGCAGGAGCTGATCAGTGATCAGGCTGCTCGCCAAATTACCGACCTTTATAGCAATATAGCTGGTGTAAATGCCTTTAGTTATTCAGGCGTGACATTCCGTGGTTTCCGCCAAGATGAGATTTTATATGATGGCGTAAAGGGCGATCCTTTCAATGGCTTTGCTGTGCCGCAATTATTTAATATTGAACAAGTTGCAGTGTTAAAAGGGCCTGCTGGCGCTATATACGGTAGCGGTAATCCGGGTGGTATTATTAACTATGTAACTAAGAAGCCTAAATTCACCAGTGAACACAGTATTGAAGTTGAAGTAGGTAATGATGACTTCTTCAGTGGTGCATTAGAAAGCACAGGAACCTTGAGTGAATCACTTGATAATCATGCTTACCGTGTTGGTCTTTACCGTGATACTGAAAAGCCATTCCGTGCTAATACTAGCAGCGATAATACCATTGTTGATCTTGGTTATACGTGGCTTATCAACAGTGCAACCGAATTAACCACTCAGTATACCTATATAGAGCAAGAGTTGGGTGGGGCACGTTTACGTGGTGTACCTGCTGATGATAATGGCAATTTTTTAACTGATATTAGCTGGAATCATAACGAGGCGACAGACTTTCAAAATGTTGAAGCCCATGTCTATCAGGCAACTTTAAAACATGAGTTTAATGATGTTTGGCGCACAGATGTCACAGCACGTTATTTTGATAACAAAGAAGTGCAAAACTACCATGAACCAAGAGGCCTCGTTGATACAGATGACGACGGTATTGTTGATTGGAGCCATCGTGAGTTTCGTGATCAAGTACGTGAGAACGAAGGCTTTAGCTTAACAGCTAATGCGATTGCGGAGTTTGCATTTGCTAATATGCAGCATCAAGTGCTGTTTGGTAGTGATTGGTATGAACATGATTTTGAAAGCGTCTACCGTACAGCTACGCAACAAAGTAAAGGTGGCCCAGTACCAGGACTTGATCTTAACAACCCTGAGTATGGTTTAACCTCTGCTGATGATTATGATCTTGATAGTATTACCCCACGGCTTGGCAAAACGAATAGCACCCGCTTTGGTGCCTACTTGCAAGATCAACTAGATATCACCGCTAATTGGAGTGTGACAGCTGGATTAAGGTATGATCGTTTTGAAGACAAAGATCTGTTAAATCAAACCGAGTTTTCTGATAGCGACTTAACCTACCGTATTGGTACCAGCTATAACATTAACGATATGTTCTTCCCTTATGCGCTGCATGGCACAGGCTTTGTGCCGCAAAGTGCGAGTAATCAAGAAACAGCAAAGGGCGGTCCGTTCTCGCCGGAGACTAGCCGTATTAACGAGTTAGGTTTAAGAACCAAGCTATTAGCAGACACACTTGCTGTTAATATGGCTGTGTACGATATTGTCCGTGAAAACATCCTACAACCTAGCTTATTAGGTGATGTTGCAGGTGACGGCGTTGATGATTTAGTTGCCGTTGGTGAAGTACAAAGTAAAGGTTTTGAACTCGAGGTGGTTGGCGATATTACTGATAGCTGGGTAGTGACTGCAAGCTACGCTTATAATGATACCCGTATTACTGAAGCAAACGACAGTATTACCAATCAAATTCCTGATAGCGATAAATTTGCTAACGCGCCGCAAAATACTCTAGGTATATGGACACGCTATGAACTACCTAGCTTATCGTCATCTATTTCTGCTGGCTTAGATTATGTTGATGAACAGCTTAGTTTAGGCGGTCAACGTGTTAAACCTTACACTGTTTACAACATGGCGTGGCAAACAACCGTTGATAACTGGCAATGGCAGCTATCAGTTAAGAACCTATTTGATAAAGAATACGCAAGCAGTGGCTTTATCGAACGAACAGGGCACTTTCCTGGTGAACCACGTCGTGTTTATTTAAGTGCTAAATACAGCTTTTAATGGTGGCGTGTGAACGCTAAAAGTTGGTTTAACTTACATTCTTGGGCAGGACTCTTTGTTGGAGTCCTGCTTTTTGTTACCTGCGTATCGGGAACACTCGCTACGTTAAGTCATGAACTCGAGTACTTAACTGACGCTAAGTACCGTGCATTAACTTCTTCTGCCTCTACTAACTACCTAGCTATCGAAAACACCCTTAATAAGCATTATCCGCAAGCTCAGTTACTTTTTATCCAACGTCATAAGCAAGATTACCTTGCCACTGAAGCGGCTCTTAAAGTCGGTGATTCATTTCGCTTTGTATATTTAGATGCTGCAACGGGTCGCTTACTCGGTGAAGGAGAGTGGGCGCGGATATCGCGGTTTTTACGTAACTGGCATATGAACTTATCGATGGGCTGGACGGGTAAATTAATCGTCACCAGTTTGAGTATTTTACTCGTTATTTTATTGGTTTCGAGTTTTTATGTGTATCGGCGCTGGTGGCAAGGCTTTATGAAAAAGCCTGCTGCGCTTAGTCTTGATAAACGTAGTAGTTGGTCTGATTGGCATAAGCTTTTAGGGCTTTGGAGTTTATGGTTTATTGCTGTGATGGCCATCACAGGGGGTTGGTATCTGGTAGAACATGGGCTGCAAACTGCGAAGGTACCTCACTATGTCTCTAGTCCACAAGCTGTGAGTGAGTTTAAAAAACAAAGCCCTCGTAAAGGTCTATCGCCAATTAGTTTAGCTACAGCTTATACAGCCGCTCAACAGGCGTTTCCTAGCCTTGATATTCGCTATATTCGTTATCCTAATAAAGCGGATCAGCCTATAGAAGTGCGTGGTTATAACGATGATATTTTATTGCGCCTGCGTGCTAACCGGGTTTATTTAAAACCAAGTTCCGGTGAAGTTCTAGGCATACAAAAAGGGGAAGAACTAAACCTGCTTCCACGAATTAAAGACACCGCTGATCCTCTGCACTTTGGTAACTTTGCAGGCATTGGTACCAAGCTTATTTGGGGGTTATTTGGTGCATTTATGAGCTTTGTAAGCGCTGCTGGCATCTATATGAGTTGGCTTAGGGTTAAGCGTAAAACAACGGCAGGAAAGTGGCTTGGTTTATCTGGGGTGGTTGCTATCGGTTTGGTGGTTGCTTCGTTACTAACAACAAGTTTGAGCTTTACTGAACGCAGTGTGCCCAATCAAGTTTATTCTCCTATTCTCGGTTAGCTATTTTCAGGCATTAAAAAAGGCGCAGTTAGCGCCTTTTTTATTGGGTTAAGAGTTTAGCCTCTTACCTTAATACCTTTTTTCTCCATACCGCGGTAGATGATTAGCATCTGAGCGATTGAGATAAGGTTCGATACTAACCAGTAAAGTACTAGGCCAGATGGGAACCACAAGAAGAAAATAGAGAATACTACAGGCATAAAGGTCATCATTTTTTGCTGCATAGGGTCAGTAACCGTCATAGGTTGCAGCTTTTGAGTGATGAACATACTTAAACCAAATAAAACCGGTAATACGTAGTATGGGTCCATTGCTGATAAGTCATTTAACCATAAAACGAATTCAGCATGACGTAGCTCAGTTGATTCTAAGAATACGTAGAATAATGCTAAGAAGATTGGCATTTGTAGTAACAGCGGGAAACAGCCACCCATAGGGTTCACTTTTTCTTTGCGGTACATTTCCATCATAGCTTGACCGAATTTTTGACGGTCATCACCATACTTCTCTTTTAGTGCAGCCATTTTAGGTTGTAAGGCACGCATCTTCGCCATTGACGTGTATTGTGCTTTAGTAAGCGGGTACATTGCCGTTTTAACGATAACCGTGATTGCAATGATAGCTAGACCCCAGTTACCTAGGATGCTGTGTAACCACTTAAGTAGTACGAATAATGGTTGTGAAATAAACCATAACCAACCGTAGTCTACAGTTAGGTCTAAGTCTGGGTGAATTGCTTCTAGTACGTCAGACTCTTTCGGGCCCATGTAATAAGTTGAGCTAAGTGTTGCTTGCGTACCAGCTTGTACGTTAACTGCTTCACCTTTAGTACCAATAATTGCCGCATTACCAGCAACTAATTTGCTGTAAAGGGTATTTTGTTGGTCTTGCTTTGGTACCCACGCACTTACAAAGTAGTGTTGAATAAATGCAATGTAGCCGCCAGCTGTAGTGATGTTAAGGTTTTTATCAGCCATGTCTGAGAAGCTGTACTTTTCGTATGGCTCTTCTTCAGTACCAAATGCTGCACCTAAGTAGTTTTGATCTACTAAGCTACCTTTTTCTTGTACTGTGCGTTTTACTTGCGTGTATAACTGAACTTGAATTGGATCAGCTGTTACGTTGTTTACTGTGTACTCTAAATCTACAGCGTAGTCGCCTTTTTTGAAGATATAAGTTTTAGTAAAGGTCACACCTTTACTGTCAGTAAACTCAAGTGGTACACGTAGCTCATCACCCGTTAAAGTGAATGCTTTTTGTGTGGTTTTATAAACAGGACGGCCTTTCAGGGTTGTCTCTGGGCCATTTAAACCAATTAAGCCACTTTGCGAGAAGTATTGGTTACCGTCAAACTCACCAAGTAGCATGAAAGGTGTTTCACCGCCTTTTACCTCTTCGTACTGAAGTAGGTCTGCTTCAATAATGTCACCACCTTGGGTGTCAATTTTAACAGTGAATACGTCAGTTGTTACATCGATAACTGAGCGCTTTGCTGTCGTTACAGCTGGAACTTCACCGTCAGATGATGCAGGAATAAAGTCATCAGATTCTGGTGTTGTTGCGCCTAGTGTTTGTGTTGTGGCACTTGGATCAGCCTTTGGTGCGTTGTAGTCGTTATTCCATTCTTGAAATAATAAAAACGACACAAGCATCAAGCCGATTAATAAAAACGTGCGTTGCGATTCCATAACAGCTCTTATTTCTCGTGTTGGTGGTTAATATGATTTTTTGCCGGTACGGGATCATCCCCACCAGCATGTAAAGGGTGGCATTTTAATATGCGTTTAACAGCTAACCAACTGCCTTTTACACTTCCATGCAAATTAATTGCTTGAATAGCGTAACTAGAGCAGGTTGGATTAAAACGACAATGCGGGCCTAATAGTGGGCTTACCCATTTTTGATAGCCGCGTATTAGCATGACTAAACAGCGCTTTGGAATAGCAACAAGTGGTTTAAGTAACCTCATGATGTGTCTGCCCCTGCGTTAATTTAGTCAATGGATACCATGAATTTAAATTCCCATCGTAGAATTTTAAATGCATGATTAAAAGGTGAGCTAAAGATACCTTAATTAAGCCTGTAATTCTATTGCTATCAGGCTTGTTTATTAGATTTAGCTGATTTATTCGGGCGTTTTTTAAATGGTGGTGGTTTAGGTGCACCAGGCTTGCAGCGTTCGTTAATTTTTCGCCACAATTTATTTAGTTGCTTTGTCAGCTCTTCGTTTGACTGTTCATCAATACCACTTTTAACCATAAGCACAATATCAATGTTATCGAGTTTATGTTGATTTAAACGGAAACTTTCGCGAGCAAGTCGTTTAATTCGATTACGTTGACAGGCTTTTTTAACGCGTTTTTTTGCGACCGTAAGACCTAATCGAGGATTAGTTTGGTCATTGCGTTTAGCTAATAGGGTAAAGAAAGGAGTCGCAGCGCGTGCTGGTTCATTAAAGATTCGAGAGTAATGCGAGGGAGTTAACAGACGTAACTCCCTGCTGAAGCTAAAGTCTTCCACTTATATATTAAGCAGAAAGAACTTTACGGCCTTTAGCACGACGACGAGCTAATACTTTACGGCCATTTGCTGTTGCCATACGAGCACGGAAACCGTGTGTACGTTTGCGTTTTAAAACGCTAGGTTGAAAAGTTCTTTTCATAACAATTCCATCCGATCGGTTAAGGTTAAAACATCCTATGCAGGTCGCGATCCTGGCACAGGTGCCATTGCGAGCGCGAGATATTATAGATGAAGACAACAAAAGTCAATCATTAAAACGCTGCAGAGGCCGTAATTATAAAGGATCCTTTTACCTGATCATATAGGATCATCATAAATAAGAAGTTTTCCACAGCCTCTGTATAAAAAGTGAATAAAAGCTTGGGAAAAGCCAATTCGATCGTAGAATTTGATCGCGATCTGGCTGCAAATTTGTTATGATCACTGTTCGAGCTTAAAAAATAATTTTCTTAAAAATCAGTGTTTTATTCTTTTATGTTGCTGAGATCATATTTTTCATAAAAATCAATCTTGTACTTGTGGATAAAGTACCTTCATAATAGTCGGTCTGGGCCAAGAAAGTTGGTTAAAGATTAGCAATAAATGTTTGATTTTCCATCATTAAAGATGAACGGGAATAAAAATTAAATCTCTGGGAGTTTAACTGTGTATCTGTCGGTTTGGCAAAGTTGTTTATATGTATTGCAAGATGAATTGCCTTCACAGCAATTCAGTATGTGGGTAAGGCCACTTCAAGCAGAAAGTACCGAAGATACGTTGACTATATATGCACCTAACCGTTTTGTTTTGGATTGGGTGAGAGAAAAGTATTTAAACCGTATTAATGAACTACTCGTTGAAATTTGTGGTGATGAAGCGCCTGAATTACGTTTTGATGTTGGTAGTAAACCTATTTTAAATGCCCAAGTGGCATCAGCACCGGCTGCAGCAGAAGCTAGCGCGCCTGTTACCCAACAGACTGCCGAAAAACAACAGCCAAAACCTGAAAAAGCAGCGGTCGAACCTGCACCAAAATCAGGCTATAAATCAAACATTAAAGAAAATTACACCTTTGATAGCTTTGTTGAAGGTAAATCAAACCAATTAGCAAAAGCTGCAGCGACTCAAGTTGCAGATAACCCAGGTTCAGCATTTAACCCTGTATTTATATATGGTGGTACTGGCTTAGGTAAAACTCACTTATTACACGCTGTTGGTAACGGTATTATGGCTAATAAGCCAGACGCGAAAATTGTTTATATGCACTCAGAGCGATTTGTGCAAGACATGGTTAAAGCGCTTCAAAATAATGCCATCGAAGAATTTAAACGTTATTATCGAAGTGTTGATGCATTGATGATCGATGACATTCAATTTTTCGCTAATAAAGAACGCTCACAAGAAGAGTTCTTTCATACCTTCAACGCTTTACTTGAAGGAAATCAACAGATTATCTTAACTTCAGACCGCTATCCAAAAGAGATAGAAGGGGTTGAAGATCGCCTTAAATCACGTTTTGGTTGGGGCTTAACCATTGCTATTGAGCCGCCAGAGCTTGAAACGCGCGTTGCTATTTTGATGAAAAAAGCGCAGCAAAGTAAAATTAATTTACCTCACGAAGTTGCCTTTTTTATCGCGAAAAAATTACGCTCAAATGTGCGTGAATTAGAAGGGGCGTTAAACCGCGTTATTGCTAATGCAAACTTTACTGGTCGTCCTATTTCGATCGACTTTGTAAAAGAAGCGCTACGTGACTTACTTGCGCTGCAAGATAAACTGGTAACGATAGATAATATTCAACGCACTGTTGCTGAGTATTACCGTATTCGTGTGTCAGATTTACTCTCTAAACGTCGTAGCCGTTCAGTAGCAAGACCACGTCAAGTGGCCATGGCATTATCAAAAGAACTTACAAATCACAGTTTACCTGAGATTGGTGACGCCTTTGGCGGCCGTGATCACACAACTGTATTACACGCTTGTCGTAAAGTTAAATCACTCCGTGACGAAAGCCATGAAGTGAAAGAAGATTATCAAAACTTAATAAGAACCTTGTCATCTTAAGGCCGACTTTATTATGCAAATAACAATATCAAGAGAGCAATTTTTAAAACCTTTAGTTCAAGTGTCTGGTGCGATTGAGCGTAAGCATACTTTACCGATTTTATCGAACGTACTGTTAGTTGTTGAAAACGGACAACTTTCGATGACGGGTACTGATCTTGAAATTGAGTTAGTGGCGAGTGTGTATGTCGGTGAAGATACCACAGATACGCAACTTACTTTACCAGCTAAAAAGTTACTCGATATTTGTAAAAGTTTACCTGATGGCTCAGACCTTACGTTAAGTAGCCAAGATCATCAGTTACTACTAACAAGTGGTAAAAGCCGTTTTTCTTTAACTACGCTGGCCGCTGAAGATTTTCCGAATCTTGAGCAATGGGATGGTGAAGTTGAATTTCAACTAACGCGTTTAGAATTGCGTAAACTTTTAGAAAGCACGCACTTTTCTATGGCGAATCAAGACGTACGTTATTACTTAAACGGTATGTCATTTGAAGTTGATAACGCAGATATTAAAACAGTGGCTACAGATGGTCACCGTTTGGCGATTGCACAAAAGCAATTACCACAGTCTTTAAATACACAACGTCAGTTAATTATTCCACGTAAAGGTGTACAAGAAATTATGCGCCTAATGGTGGCTGATGATGAGCTAGTAACCATTCAATTTGGTGCTAACCATATTCGTATTATTGATACTGAGTTTACGTTTACCAGCAAGCTGGTGGATGGTCGTTTCCCTGACTATCGTCGTGTATTGCCACGTGGTGGTGATAAAGTGATTACTGCTAACCGTGAATGGCTTCGTAGTGCTTTCCAACGTGTGTCTATTTTATCGAATGAAAAATTCCGTGGTGTACGATTAAACCTATCTGAAGGTTTATTAAAAATTACTGCTAACAACCCTGAGCAAGAACAAGCTGAAGAGGTTGTTGAGGTAATGTACCAGGGCGGCGAACTTGAAATTGGCTTTAACGTTTCTTATGTGCTTGATGTACTTAATACATTAAAAACAGAAGATGTAACCTTTACGCTTGCAGACTCTAATAGCAGTGCGCTAATTGAAGGTGCAGGTGACGAAGAAGCTATGTACGTTGTAATGCCGATGCGCCTATAAGCTTATATGAGTTTAAGTCATTTAAGCCTCAATAATTTTCGGAATATTGAGGCGCTGACAATTGAGCCGGTTAATGGCATAAACATTATCTATGGCGAAAATGGCAGCGGAAAAACCAGCCTCCTTGAGGCGATATATTTCCTTTCTCACGGTAAATCATTTCGTACCGCCAAACATAAAAATATCATTCAGCATCAACAAGACAAATTTGTGATTCATGGGCGCAAAGCGCTGCATGATTTGTCTATTCCGATTGGTATAAGCAAAAACCAAGCGGGTGAAACGTCTTTAAAGATTCAGGGAAAAACGAGCCGTAAAATCTCTGAATTAGCTCAACTAGTGCCGGTGCAAGTTATTACTCCAGAAAGCTATTCGTTGTTTTTTGGTGGCCCAAAAGAGCGTAGAAAATTTCTCGATTTAGGATTGTTCCACGTGGAACATGACTTTTTTTACTTGTGGCAATCTTTTAATAAAGTACTAAAGCAACGTAATGCTTTATTAAAAAGTAAACCTCGAGATTATTTCGAACAGATCAAGTTTTGGGATAAAGAATTTGTTAGACTAGCTGAACAAATAAATAATCTAAGAATCGCGTATATAAGTAGGTTTAAGCAGCAGTTTTTTGATAAAATGTGTGCAGAATTAACGCTTGTAAGCGATTTAGAAATTAACTTTCATGCGGGCTGGAAAGAGAGTGAAACGCTCTCAGAGGCGCTTGAGCAAAGCTTTGAACGTGATGCTAAACAAGGTTTCACAAGTAAAGGTCCGCATAAAGCTGATTTTAGTTTTAGTGTTTCTGGTAACAGTGTAGAAAATACGTTTTCTCGCGGTCAATTGAAGCTCTTGCTTTATGCGTTAAAAGTAACGCAAAATAGCTTAATTGAGTCAGAAACTGATAAGCAATCTATATTGCTAATAGATGACTTACCTTCAGAACTGGGTGAAGATACAAAAGAAAAAGTGGGTCAACTTTTGACTCATTGTGATTCGCAACTTTTTATCTCATCAATTTTATCTGAAAGTATTTCTGCTGTGGTGGAACCCATGCAACGAGAACTAAAAATGTTCCACGTGAAACATGGCAACCTAATAACAAGATAAGTGGGATTAACCATGTCTGAGAATTACGATTCGTCGAGTATTAAAGTACTTAAAGGATTAGACGCAGTAAGAAAGCGTCCAGGAATGTATATAGGGGACACCGATGACGGTACAGGCCTACACCACATGGTGTTTGAGGTTGTTGATAACTCTATCGATGAAGCCTTAGCTGGTCATTGTGATGATATTTTTGTAACGATTCACTTAGACGGTTCAGTCTCTGTAAGAGATAACGGTCGTGGTATTCCTACATCTATTCACGAAGAAGAAGGTGTTTCTGCGGCTGAAGTTATCATGACGGTACTTCATGCTGGTGGTAAGTTCGATGATAACTCATATAAAGTATCAGGTGGCTTACACGGTGTAGGTGTTTCAGTAGTAAATGCACTATCTGAAAAGCTACAACTGACTATTCGTCGTGAAGGCAAAATTCACCAACAAACATATACTATGGGTGTACCAGATGCGCCATTAGCTATAATTGGTGACGCAACAGACACGGGTACTGAATTACGTTTCTGGCCAAGTGGTGAAACATTCAGTGACCTTAACTTCCACTACGATATCTTAGCAAAACGTTTGCGTGAGCTTTCGTTCTTAAACTCTGGTGTAAGTATCATTCTTACTGATGAGCGTGAAGAATCTAAAAATGACCACTTCAAATATGACGGTGGTATCCAAGCATTCGTAGAATATCTAAACCGTAACAAAACACCTGTACATAAAAGTGTTTTCCACTTTACCCATGAGCGTGAAGAAGACGGTATTAGTGTAGAAGTTTCAATGCAGTGGAACGATGGTTTCCAAGAAAGCATTTACTGTTTCACAAACAACATTCCACAACGTGATGGTGGTACGCACTTAGCTGGCTTTAGAGCTGCATTAACACGTACGCTAAATAACTACATGGAAAAAGAAGGCTTTAATAAAAAAGCGAAAACAACAAGCAATGCGACGGGTGATGATGCTCGTGAAGGCTTAACTGCGGTTGTAAGTGTTAAAGTACCTGATCCTAAGTTCTCATCACAAACGAAAGACAAACTAGTATCAAGTGAAGTTAAGTCTGCTGTAGAACAAGCAATGGCAGAAAAACTAACAGAGTTCTTATTAGAAAACCCTGTTGATGCTAAAACAGTTGTTGGCAAAATTATTGATGCAGCACGAGCTCGTGAAGCAGCACGTAAAGCACGTGAAATGACACGCCGTAAAGGTGCAATGGATTTAGCTGGTTTGCCAGGTAAATTGGCAGACTGCCAAGAAAAAGATCCAGCACTTTCTGAACTATACATAGTGGAGGGTGACTCTGCAGGTGGTTCAGCTAAGCAGGGTCGTAACCGTAAAAACCAAGCAATTTTGCCACTTAAAGGTAAGATTCTTAACGTTGAAAAAGCGCGCTTTGATAAGATGCTTTCTTCTCAAGAAGTAGCAACTCTAATCACTGCATTAGGCTGTGGTATTGGTCGTGATGAATATGACCCAGAAAAGCTACGTTATCATCGTATCATTATCATGACCGATGCGGACGTGGATGGTTCTCACATTCGTACCTTACTACTGACTTTCTTCTACCGTCAAATGCCAGAGATTGTAGAAAAAGGCTTTATCTATATTGCGCAACCACCACTTTATAAAGTGAAAAAAGGTAAGCAAGAACGCTACATTAAAGATGACCCAGCGCTTGTTGATTATTTAACATCATTAGCATTAAACAATGCTGCACTTTATACAAGCGAAGGTGCATCTGCACTTGAAGGTGAAGAACTAGAAAGAATCGTTCACGACTATCAAAATACAGTTAAAGTGATTGAACGCTTAAAACGTAAATATCCAAACTCGGTTATGGAACGTTTAATCTATCAAAGCGAAATTACCGAAGCTGATTTAGCAGATGAAGCAAAAGTTAAAGAGTGGACTAACACGCTAGTTGACGACTTAATTGCACGTGATGAAGATGCAACTATCTTCCATGCGGGCACTGAGCACGATACTGAGCGCAACATGTATTATCCTGTTGTGAATATTCGTCAACATGGTGTGGATAAAGCTCATGTACTAAACCATGACTTCATCACATCGCGTGACTATAAACGCATTGCAGCGACAGGCGTAAACATTGCTAACTTACTTGAAGAAGGGGCATATGTTCAACGCGGTGAGAAAACTCTTGCTGTTGATAACTTTGTGGATGCATTAGAGTGGTTAATCAATGAATCGAAACGCGGCCTTTATATCCAACGCTATAAAGGACTCGGTGAGATGAACCCTGATCAGCTTTGGGAAACCACTATGGACCCAGATGCTCGTCGTATGTTGAAAGTAACAATTGAAGATGCAGTAGCGGCAGACCAATTGTTTGCGACTCTAATGGGTGACCAAGTTGAGCCGCGTCGTGACTTCATCGAAACGAATGCACTACGCGTAGTTAACTTAGACGTATAACGCTAAATTAAGAATTAAAAAGGAGCCAACAGGCTCCTTTTTTTATTGCTGAAAAAGCACAAACTGCTTAAAACCTTACTGCACACAAGGTATACTGAGAGCAATTTTCAGACTAAACGCACCAGATACTATAAGCCAAATATGCAAAAATATGACGTTAAAACCTTTCAAGGTTTGATCCTGGCTTTACAGGACTATTGGGCACAGCAAGGCTGTGTGATTGCTCAACCACTCGATATGGAAGTGGGAGCAGGGACATTTCATCCGTTAACTTTCTTAAAGTCAATTGGCCCAGAGCCAATGTCGAGCGCGTATGTTCAACCATGCCGCCGTCCAACTGATGGTCGTTATGGTGAAAACCCGAACCGTTTACAGCATTACTACCAATTCCAAGTAGTATTAAAGCCATCACCAGAAAACATCCAGGAACTTTATTTAGGCTCTTTAGCAGCTGTTGGTATTGATACACTAACTGATGAAGTTCGCTTCGTAGAAGACAACTGGGAGTCGCCTACATTAGGTGCATGGGGTCTAGGTTGGGAAATCTGGTTAAACGGCATGGAAGTAACTCAATTTACCTACTTCCAGCAAGTAGGTGGCTTAGAGTGCTCACCAGTAACCGGTGAGATCACTTATGGTCTTGAGCGTTTAGCAATGTATATTCAGGGCGTAGATAGTATCTATGACCTAGTATGGGCAGACGGTCCTATGGGTCGTGTGACATACGGTGATGTATTCCATCAAAATGAAGTAGAGCAGTCAGCTTATAACTTCGAACAAGCGGATGTTGAGTTCTTATTTGCACAGTTCGATCACTGTGAAAAAGAAAGCGAAAAGCTAATTGAAGCAGGCTTACCATTACCAGCTTATGAGCAAGTAATGAAAGCATCACATGCGTTTAACTTATTAGACGCTCGTCACGCTATCTCAGTAACAGAACGTCAACGTTATATCTTACGTGTTCGTGCATTATCTAAAGCATGTGCGCAAAGTTACTATGATGCCCGTGAAGCTCTTGGTTTCCCGCTTTGTAAGGATTAAGAATTAGCATGTCAGCAGAAAATTTATTAGTAGAAATTGGCACTGAAGAGTTGCCACCGAAAGCACTTCGTAAACTTGCTGAGTCGTTTGCTGAGAACTTAGCAGCTGAGCTTGCAAGCTTAGAATTAAATCATCAAGGCGTTAACTGGTACGCATCACCACGTCGTTTAGGCTTACGTGTTACTGCACTTGAAGCAAAACAAAGTGACAAAGTTGTAGAAAAGCGTGGTCCTGCAGTTGCAGCCGCTTTTGATGCCGATGGTAATCCAACTAAAGCAGCAATGGGCTGGGCGCGTGGTTGTGGTATCGATGTAAGCGATGCACAAACACTAGAAACAGATAAAGGTGCTTGGCTATTACATAAAGCACAGGTTGAAGGTCAAGCAACTACATCGCTTATGAGTGATGCAGTAAACAAAGCACTTGCTAAATTACCTATCCCTAAACCAATGCGTTGGGGGGCAAATAAAACACAATTTATTCGCCCAGTGCACACAGCGACTATTTTATTTGGTAGCACGCTGATCGAAGGCGAAATACTTGGTAAGCAAGTTGGCAACCAATTACAAGGCCACCGTTTCCATCATCCAGAAAAAGTAACAATCAACCACGCTGATGATGTGTTTGATGTGCTGAAATCTGCTTACGTTGTCGCTGACTTTGAAGCGCGTAAAGCACAAATTCGCGAACAAATTGAAGCAGCAGCTAGCGCGGTAAATGCAAAAGTAGCGATGGATGAAGACTTACTTGAAGAAGTAACATCCTTGGTTGAATGGCCAGTAACGTTGACAGCAACATTCGAAGAAGCATTCTTAGATGTTCCTTCAGAAGCGCTTATCTATACCATGAAGGACGACCAAAAGTACTTCCCGTTATTAGACCAAGATGGCAACTTACTTAATAAGTTCCTATTTGTTTCTAATATTGAAAGTAAAGATCCAAGCGTGGTCATTGCCGGTAACGAAAAAGTTGTTCGTCCTCGTTTAGCTGATGCACAGTTCTTCTACGAAACCGATAAGAAGAAAACGCTAGAGAGCCGTTTAGAATCGCTAGATACCGTTTTATTCCAAAAGCAACTTGGTACGCTGAAAGATAAATCTGAGCGTATTAGTGAACTTGCCGGTTACATTGCTGAGCAATTAGGTGCCGATGCCGAGCTGGCTAAGCGAGCAGGTTTATTAAGTAAAACAGACTTAATGACCGAAATGGTTATGGAGTTTACCGACGTACAAGGTGTAATGGGTATGCATTACGCTCGTCACGACGGTGAAGCTGAAGAAGTTGCACTAGCGCAAAATGAACAATATATGCCTCGCTTCGCGGGCGATAACTTACCAACAAATGTGATCAGCTGTGCGGTCGCAATTGCTGATAAGTTTGATACGCTGGTGGGTATTTTTGGTATTGGTCAAGCGCCAAAAGGCGACAAAGACCCATTTGCACTTCGCCGTGCAGCAATTGGTGCATTACGCATCATGGTTGAAAAATCATTACCGCTAGATATCTTAGACCTTGTTGCTAAGTCACAAACGTTATTCGGTGAAAAGCTAACAAACCTAAATGTATCAACAGATGTGTTTGAGTTTATGTTAGGTCGTTTCCGCGCATGGTATCAAGATGAAGGTATCGAAGTTGATGTCATTCAAGCTGTGCTAGCTCGTCGTCCAACTAAACCAGTTGATTTCGACCGCCGTGTTAAAGCGGTAAGTCACTTCCGTACATTAGACGCAGCAGAAGCGCTTGCAGCAGCAAATAAACGTGTAAGCAATATCTTGGCTAAAAATGACATCACAACACAAGGTGATGTGAATGAGAGCCTATTAAGCGATGATGCAGAGAAAGTATTAGCATCACACGTTGCTAAGTTTGCAACTGAGCTTGCACCTTTATATGCAAATGGCGATTACCAAGAAGCATTGTCACAACTTGCGGGTATCCGTGAGAGTGTTGATAACTTCTTCGATAACGTTATGGTAATGGCAGATGACGAAGCGGTTAAACAAAACCGTTTAGCATTGTTAAGCCAACTAAGTCGTCTGTTTTTAGATATTGCTGATATTTCTGTACTTCAGAAGTAAGCAGTAGCCAATTAATAAAAGCCAGCTCAGTGCTGGCTTTTTTGTAGCATAAGGAACAGTAATGAAACGTGTAATTACTTTAGCATTAGCAGGCTTATTAACAGCCTGTTCTAGCCAAATGCAAATGCCAAGCATTGACGATATTCTGCCAAGTAAAGAGCTTGACCGTACTATGTATTTACGTGGTGATTTTACCTTGTGGGATGCGGAGCCTCAGTATCAATTAGAGCAAGTTGCACCGGGCATATTCCAAACCGACGTTAAGTTTTCAACACCAGGTAAGGTTTATGAATTCAAAGTAGCGGATGCTGATTTTAGCGAAGGCTATAATTGTGGTTACAGTGATATGGACCCAGCAGGGCAATCATTGGTTCTAGGCCAAGCCGCCAATGCAGATTGTAATACCATCTACAATTATTTCAGCTTTAAACCCGCTGCAAAAGGCGTGTATGTAGTGAGCTTTGATTACCGCAATAGTAATCAACCAAAAGTGACAGTAACGAAGAAATAGCTTTAAGCTTTCAGCTGTCAGTTTTAAGCCGATCGAGTGAGCGTTTAATATTGATAAATGCTCACTTTTAATTTTAATTGATTAACTCGAAACTCGAAACTCGAAACTCGAAACTCGAAACTCGTTGTTACAACCCTTTCTTCACCAAGTATCGGTACGGTGCTTGTTCTACATCTTTAGCCACAAGTGTGTGATCCATAAAAGTACAAAAGCTGGGGATATCGCGGGTGGTTGATGGGTCGTCGGCGATGATAAGTAAGGTTTCGCCATCTTTCATTTTTCGTACTGCACCACGCACCATCATCACGGGTTCTGGACAACGAAGGCCAAGTGCATCTAATTGGTGATCGGGATTATCAAAACTCATGGCTGACCTTTTAGGTGAAAGAGACGATTAATAAGCGGCTATTTTAACTTTCTATTGCCGCCAGTTTCAATAAGTGAAAGCAAAGCAAATAAAAAAGGCGCACTGAGCAAGTCAGTGCGCCTTTTTATCACCAAGATGTTTGTTGTGAGCTCGTTATTCTACGCGCTCAAATACAGTTGCAATACCTTGGCCTAAACCAATACACATAGTTGCTAGGCCGTATTTAGCGTTCTTGTCTTCCATTAGGTGAACAAGCGTTGTGCTAATACGTGAACCAGAACAACCAAGTGGGTGACCAAGTGCAATTGCACCACCATTTAGGTTAACTTTTTCATCTACCACATCCATCAGACCTAGGTCTTTTAATACTGGTAGAGATTGTGCTGCGAAGGCTTCGTTAAGCTCTGCAACATCGATATCGTCAATAGTGATACCTGCTTGTTGAAGTGCTTTTTGCGATGCAGGAACAGGGCCGTAACCCATGATTGATGGATCGCAACCTGCAACAGCCATTGATTTAATACGCGCACGAATTGGTAAACCAAGTTCTTTTGCTTTCTCTTCGCTCATTACAAGCATTGCTGATGCGCCGTCAGAAAGTGCAGAAGAAGTACCTGCGGTTACGCTACCTGATGCTGGATTGAATACAGGGCGAAGTTGCGATAAACCTTCAACAGTTGTCTCAGGACGGATTACTTCATCGTCTTCAACTAAGATTAAAGAACCATCTGCATCGTGACCTTCCATTGGCAGGATTTCACGACGGAAACGACCTTCAACAGTTGCCGCGTGTGCACGTTGGTGTGAACGGTAAGCAAATTCGTCTTGTTGCTCGCGGCTAATGCCGTGTAGCGTAGCAAGGTATTCTGCAGTTAAACCCATTACGCCAGCAGCTTGTGCTACAGACGTTGATAAACCTGGGTGAAAATCATTACCGTGAGTCATAGGTACGTGACCCATGTGCTCAACACCACCAATGATGTAGGTATCACCAGCGCCAGTCATAATAGCGCGTGCTGCATCGTGTAATGCTTGCATTGATGAACCACATAAACGGTTAACTGTGACAGCTGGTACTGAGTGAGGGATACCGGCTAGTAGTGCTGCGTTACGAGCAATGTTAAAACCTTGCTCTAAAGTTTGTTGTACACAGCCCCAGTAAATATCATCAATTGATGCTGGATCAACGGCTGGGTTACGGTCTAACAAACCTTTCATTAAGTGAGCACTTAAATCTTCCGCACGCTTGTTTTTGAATACGCCGTTCTTTGAACGACCCATTGGTGTGCGGATACAATCTACGATTACTGGATTATTCATGTTTCTTATCCTTCCACCTTATAGAATACACGGCCTTCTTCGGCCCACTTGCGAGTTTCATCTGATACTTGGTAAATCGCACCTAAGTGAGCGTATTTGTCTGCTGTTGCAACAAAGTTCGCTAAACCAGTTTGATCTAAGTAACGGAATGCACCGCCTCTAAATGGAGGGAAACCAATGCCGTAAATTAGCGCCATGTCAGCTTCTTGTGGTGACGCTACGATACCTTCTTGTAAACAAAGTAGTACTTCGTTGATCATCGGGATCATACAACGGTCAATGATTTCTTGTTTATCGAAATCTTTAGGTGCATCAGTAATAGCACTCAGTAACTCAGTTGCTGTAGCATCTTTTGCTTTTTTCAGGCGACCACGACGGTCTGGCGCGTATTGGTAGAAACCAGCACCATTTTTCTGACCAAAGCGTTTTTCGTTTGCAAATACAGTAACAGGGTCTTTATCTTGGCGAGCCATACGCTCAGGGAAACCGTCAGCCATTACACCAGTACAGTGGTAAGCTGTATCGATACCTACAACATCAAGAAGATAGGCAGGACCCATTGGCCAACCAAATACATTTTCCATCACTTTATCAACTTTAGTGAAGTCAGCACCTTCAACAACAAGTTTGCTGAAACCTGCAAAGTAAGGGAATAGTACGCGGTTTACAAAGAAACCAGGGCAGTCGTTTACAACGATTGGTGATTTACCAAGTTTTAATGCGTAATCAACAACGGCATTAATTGTTGCTTCTGATGTTTTTTCACCACGAATGATTTCTACTAATGGCATTTTTGGCACTGGGTTAAAGAAGTGCATACCACAGAAGTTTTCTGGTTTTTCAAGTGCCGATGCTAACTCGTCAATACGAATTGTTGAGGTATTTGAAGTTAGGATAGTGCCCGCTGGTAAGTCTTTTTCAAGGCCCGCAAGAACAGCTTGCTTCACTTTAGGGTTTTCAACCACAGCTTCAACAACGATGTCTGCGCTTTGTAAGTCTGCATCGTTTAGCGTTGGCTTGATCTTGCCTAAGGTAGCAACCATCTTATCCATCGCCATATGGCCACGTTGTACTTTTTTGCCAAGTAGCTTAGATGCTTCACCCATACCTAAATCAAGTGCATCTTGGTTGATGTCTTTCATGATAATAGGTGTGCCTTTATAAGCAGACTGGTATGCAATACCACCGCCCATAATACCAGCACCTAATACAGCAGCTTGTTTGATCTCAAGCTCACTGTGTTTAGCTTGCTTCTTCGCTTTACCTTTAATGTATTGGTCAGCTAAGAAAATACCTGTTTGCGCAGCAGCTTCGCTTGTTGCTGCTAATTTAGCAAAGTTAGCGTTTTCAATCGCCATTGCTTCAGCGCGTTCACAGTTTGCCGCAGCTTTGATTGTTTTTACAGCCATAACAGGTGCTGGGTAGTGACCTTTTGTCTGACCCATTACCATGCCTTCCGCCATCGCAAAGCTCATACCTTGCTCAACACGGTTCATTTTCAGTGGCTGTAATTTTACTTGTCGTTTTGCTTGCCAATCTAGCTTGCCAGCAATTGCTTGCTCAAGTGTTGCAATACTTGACTCTAAAAGTTTGTCAGCACTAACTACTGCGTCAAATGCACCTACCTTTAGGGCATCAGCGGCGCGGTTTTCTTTACCTGTAGTGATCCATGTCATCGCATTATCAGCGCCAATAAGGCGTGGAAGGCGAACTGTACCACCAAAACCAGGCATAATACCTAGTTTAACTTCAGGTAGGCCAATTTTAGCGTTAGAGCTAGCAACGCGGTAATCGGTAGCAAGTGCCCACTCACATCCACCACCAAGCGCCATGCCGTTTACAGCACTTAGCGTTGGGAAAGGTAAATCTTCAATTGCATCAAAAACGTCAGTTGCATTTTTGATCCATGCAACAAGTTCTTCTTGAGGTTTAGTGAAGGTAGGTAAAAATTCGAAAATGTCGGCACCGATAATGAAATGATCTTTATCGCTGGTGAACACCATGCCTTTGATATCTGAGTTTGTTGCCAATTCTTTTAATGCTAAAGCGCAATCTTGCAAGGTTTGCTGCGAAAGTTTATTTACTGAGCCGTCTGCACAGAACTTAAACTCGGCGATGTTGTCCTTGATGAAAGCAACTTCAAATGAATCGCTTTTATATAACATTATTATTCTCCCTAGTTTATTAACTAAGACTGGTACGATGAGTTTGCATTTCAATCAGTGTGCTTGCTTTAAAATGAAAATGCAACGAAAAATTTACTACGCTTTATCGCGATTGGTTAAAATATAGCTGGTTTGGTGCTAAGGTGTAGCAGAAGTTTTTTGTTATTAATTCTTTAATTTTTGTTAAAGGTCATCATGAAAAAACAACTCCTTGGTTGGACAGCTGCCGCATTACTTTTTCCTTTTTTTGCAGCTGAAGCCAACGATAAACATGACGCTTTTTTAAAAGCAGAAAAAAAGGCGCGTTACGGTGATTATCAAGACATGAAAGAGGCGGCAAATAGGCTTGATCACCCATTGAAACCTTATGTCGAAAAGGCTTATTGGCAACGGAATCCAAGCCTTAAACACCAGACCGAAATCGAGGACTACCTCAATGTTTACCAAAACACGCCATTAGAGTGGCCTGTGCGTAAGGCATGGCTTAATTATTTAAAAAAGTATAATAAAAAAGCGGCTTATATTCGTAACTACCGCGAAACAAGCAATAACGAATTAACTTGTCCTTATTTAAGTTTTCAATTGGACTTAGGTGCCCCTGAAAAAGCCATCATGAACCAAGTAACAGATTTATGGGTGGTAGGAAAATCTCAGCCAAAAGAATGTGATAAGTTGTTCTCACTTTGGAAGAAAAAAGGCTACCAAACCGAAGAGCGAGTTTGGCAGCGTATTAGCTTAGCTGCCGAAGGAGGCTCATCGAGTTTAATTCCATATTTAAAAACATTATTGCCTCGTGCTGATCAATATTTAGCTGATTTATATTTAAAGGTACGCAAAGACCCAAGTGCTTCGGCGGGTCTTTATCGTTATAAGAAAAAGTCTGCTAAAGAAGGGCAAATCGCGATTTATGGTGTGAAGCGCTTAGTATGGCGAGATAAAGACCTTGCATTACGTGCATGGGAAAAACTCGAAACCATGTTTAATTACACTGACGAGCAAAAAGCAGACGTTTACTACAGCTTTGCGTTATCGCTTGCCTCAAGCGGTCATCAACAAGCACGCTTTTGGTTAAATAAGGTGCCTAAAGAACGCCAAACTCAAAAGTTAATGCAATGGCAACTTGGTAATATGCTAGAGAGGCAAGATTGGTCTGGCATAGTGGCGTTTTTCACAGGTAAAGAAAACTTGAGCCTTGGTCAGCAATATTGGCTGGCGTATAGCTTAAATCAACGTGGTGAAGTCGAACGTGCTCGTGAGATTTGGCAAACAGTGGCTAAAGAGCGTGACTATTACGGCTTTTTAGCGTCTGCACGCTTAGGTGTTCCGGTTAGCTTAAATAATAAAGAAATTAATATAAGTAACAAGTTAAAGCTTGAGGTGGCCAATGCCCCTGGCTTTAAGCGCGCTCGCGCTTTGTATGAGCTTGAGCGTTTTACTTCTGCGCGTCGTGAATGGAATTATTTAACGGATACATCAACCAAAGAAGAAAAGCTCGCTGCGTCTTTGCTTGCTGCTGAACTTGATTGGTATGACAGTACCATCTACACCTTAGCGCAAATAAAAGAGTGGGACTATGTCGACTTACGTTTCCCATTTGCATTTAAGAATGTGTTTGCCACTTATAGTAGTCGTAGCCATATTGATGTCGCTTGGAGCATTGCAATTTCACGCCGTGAAAGCTCTTTTGCACCGGATGCGCGTTCTCATGCAAATGCCCATGGTTTAATGCAGTTGTTGCCAAGCACTGCTAAATATATGAATAAGAGCTCGGTATCACGAAAACAGTTATACCAGCCTCGTACTAATATTCGTCTTGGTAGTGAGTATTTGCAGTATTTGAAAAAGAAAAATCATGGCAACGAAATCCTAGCAACGGCTTCTTATAATGCGGGCTACCATCGTATTAAACGTTGGATCCCAGAGCAAGCTATGCCAGCAGAGCTGTGGATTGAGTTAATTCCTTACACAGAAACACGAAACTACGTTAAGAACGTGTTTGCTTACAGGCAGGTTTATCACACTCGATTAGGACGCGATGGCAATGTTCTAGCGCCAATCCTTGATATGTCGATGGGTGGTTAAACTCGATTTGCCACACTATTCTCCCTCAGTTGGGGGATAGTGCTGGCTATGATAGACTTCTAACAAGTTAAATTTACTAAAGATGGGTTTACTATGGATAAATTAGCGGTGCTATACGCCGAACATATTGCAACCTTGCAACAACGCACTCGTACAATTACAGAGCGTGAAGGTTTAGAAGGGTTAGTAATTCACTCAGGTCAGGCTAAACGTCAGTTTTTAGATGACATGTATTATCCGTTTAAGGTGAATCCGCAATTTAAAGCTTGGTTACCAGTGATCGACAACCCACATTGCTGGATTGTGGTTGATGGTGCATCTAAGCCGAAACTGATTTTTTATCGTCCTGTCGACTTTTGGCATAAAGTGCCTGACGAACCACGTGATTTTTGGGCTGAGTATTTTGATATTGAATTATTAGTACAGCCAGATCAGGTAGAAAAATTGCTTCCTTATGATAAAGCTAAATATGCTTATATCGGTGAATATTTAGAAGTAGCGCAAGCACTGGGCTTTAGCATTATGAATCCAGAGCCAGTGATGAACTACTTGCATTTTCATCGTGCTTATAAAACACAATACGAGCTTGAGTGTTTACGACAAGCTAACCGTATCGCGGTAGATGGCCATAAAGCAGCACGTGATACGTTTTTTGCTGGTGGTTCAGAGTTTGATATTCAGCAAGCTTATCTCATGGCTACCCGCCAGAGTGAAAACGAAATGCCTTACGGTAATATCGTTGCACTAAATGAGAACTGTGCAATTTTACATTACACGCATTTTGAACCTAAATCGCCGCAAACGCATCATTCTTTCCTTATTGACGCTGGTGCAAACTTTAATGGTTATGCTGCTGATATCACACGTACTTATGACTTTAAAAAGTCAGGTGAATTTAGCGACTTAATTAAAGTAATGACTGAGCATCAAATCGCTTTAGGTAAAGCATTAAAGCCAGGTCTGTTATACGGTGAATTGCATTTAGATTGTCACCAGCGTGTAGCGCAAGTACTAAGCGACTTTAATATTGTGAAATTACCAGCCGCTGAAATTGTGGAACGTGGTATTACGTCGACGTTCTTCCCGCATGGTCTTGGTCACCACCTTGGTTTACAAGTTCACGATATGGGTGGCTTTATGGCTGATGATACAGGTGCGCACCAAGCACCACCGGAAGGTCATCCTTTCCTACGTTGCACTCGCTTAATCGAAAAGAACCAAGTATTTACTATTGAACCTGGTTTATACTTTATCGACTCGTTATTAGGTGACCTTGCGCAAACTGACAACAAACAGTTTATTAACTGGGAAAAAGTTGAAGCGCTTAAGCCATTTGGCGGTATCCGTATTGAAGATAATATTATCGTTCATGAAGATAGCCTAGAAAACATGACGCGTGATCTACACTTAGATTAACGATAAAGGTTCGTGAATATCGGGGCCAATAGGCCCCATTTTTTTAGATAAGCAATTATGTCTGAATACCAATATCCGGCTGAGCCGGTTTTTTACCAAGAAGAAATCAAAAAAAGCACCTTTATTGTGCATATTGCCCACACTCCTGATCTTGCGTCAGCAAAAGCCTTTATTAAAGAAATTCAAGATAAATACAGCGATGCTCGTCATAATTGCTGGGCACATGTTGCGGGTAACCCCGGTGGCAGTCATGTGTATGGTTTTTCTGATGATGGCGAGCCTAATGGCACGGCTGGTAAGCCAATGCTTAATGTATTAACAGGTTCTGGTATTGGTGAAATTACAGCGGTGGTAACCCGTTATTTCGGGGGCATCAAGCTTGGTACAGGTGGGCTAGTTCGCGCTTACGGCGGTAGTTTAAATAACGCCATGCGTGAGCTTAAAACCATTACCAAGGTACCGAGTGTTGAGCTGATAGGTCAAAGTGATTACAGCGTACAAGGTGCAATCGAGCAGTTATTAAAAAATCAGTATCAGGTGCTTAATATCGAAAAACAATTTGCAGAGAACATCACTTGGCAAATTGAAATCGATAGCCGTCAGGCGCAGCAAGCGATTGCTGATATCCATGAATTGACTCATGGCGAAGTTAGCCTAAAAGTCAGAAAAGTTTGAAATGTAAAAATAATACATTCCGTTTACTTACAATTAAGCCTGTAAGACAATAAACTGTATTAGCTAAACATTTAATAAGAAAGCGATACGCCTAGATGCAATTTCGTACCATAATAAAAATTCTCGGCCAGCTGGTGGCGTTATTTAGTATCACTATGGTGCCACCGGCACTGGTGTCTTTGATCTACAAAGACGGTGGTGGTGTGCCATTCGTTCTCGCTTTTATCTTTAGTGTTGTAATTGGTTTAGCGGCTTATTATCCAAACCGTCATGAACATGGTGATCTTAAAGCCCGTGAAGGCTTCTTGATTGTGGTCTTGTTCTGGTTAGTACTAGGTACCTTCGCTGCGGTGCCTTTAGTGTTCTTACAAGAACCTAACCTCTCCCTAGCTGACTCCGTATTTGAGGCCTTTTCTGGGCTGACAACGACAGGGGCTACCGTACTTACGGGCATAGAATACCTACCTAAATCAGTGCTCTTTTATCGCCAGCAACTGCAATGGCTAGGTGGTATGGGGATCATCGTACTAGCGGTCGCGGTACTGCCTATGCTAGGTGTCGGTGGTATGCAGCTATACCGTGCAGAAACACCTGGTCCGGTTAAAGACTCAAAAATGACACCGCGTATTGCCGATACTGCAAAGCACCTTTGGTATATCTATGTATCGCTGACGATTGCCTGTACGCTTGCATACTGGGCTGCAGGGATGGATTGGTTTGATGCAATATGTCATGCATTCTCTACGATTGCGATTGGCGGCTTCTCTACCTACGACGCATCAATGGGGCAGTTTGATAGCCCATTAATTAACTTTATCTGTGTCGTGTTTTTGCTGATCGCAGCCATTAACTTCTCGCTGCACTATGCAGCTGTATCGTCACGCAATATTCGTGTTTATTTACGCGACCCTGAATTCAAAGTGTTTTTATTGATTCAATTAGCCTTAGTTATTGTCTGCTTTACTGTGCTGTCATCAAATAATATTTATGCCGATGGTGATGAGACTCTCGACCAAGCCATGTTCCAAGCGGTTTCAATGAGTACAACCGCGGGCTTTGCGACTGATAACTTCTCAGCATGGCCGCTGTTCCTACCTATTTTACTTATCTTTTCAAGTTTTATTGGCGGCTGTGCCGGATCTACCGGTGGTGGTATGAAGGTCGTGCGGGTGTTCTTACTTTACCTACAAGGTATTCGTGAACTTAATCGTCTAGTGCACCCGAGGGCTATTTATTCAATTAAATTAGGCCGAAAAGCACTCCCAGATAAAGTTGTTGAAGCGGTTTGGGGCTTTTTCTCAGCCTATGCGTTAGTGTTCGTCATTATTATGTTGGCGCTGATGGGCACCGGTATGGATAACATCAGTGCATTCTCAGCAACCGCTGCTTGCTTAAATAACTTAGGCCCTGGTTTAGGTGAAGTCGCTGCTCATTACGGCGCGATTTCTGATACGGCAAAATGGCTACTTACTATTGCGATGGTATTTGGTCGTTTAGAAATATTTACTTTATTAGTGTTATTTACCCCAACGTTTTGGCGAGGGTAAACGGCGGATAACTCTCTAGGAATGGAGATCAAAAAAGTGCCAAAAACCCAAAAGCAATTAAATTTAGAAAAGTTAACCTGTATTCCTGCTGGTAGCTTAGTTGATGTGGAAATTATCACACCAACAAATAGTAAGCGTGTGAAAACAGAGTTTATTGGCTTGATGAATGAGCAATACATCATCTTAAATTACCCTTCCTCAAAGCGATTGGCGAACGGCAGTGATTTCATCAAAGACGGTGTGATGGTGATTATACGGGCTGTGCTCGAAGCGGGCGGTGGTCAAGTAATTGCTTTTCGCCAGCAAATAAGCGCTTTATCATCGCACCCTTATCGCTTAATCTTTCTTGACTTCCCTCAGCAAGTGCAGCTTTATAGTTTGCGTAGTGAAGCGCGTATTCCTACGTTATTCCCTGCAAACTTAGTCATTGCAGAGCAAAAACTGGCAGGGCTTATTAAAGATATTTCTGTGACAGGTGTGCAGTTTGATATTAATAGCAAGGAGGACTTAAGCGCTTTTAAAGGACAAAGCTGCCAAATCACCCTAAGTAAACGTGAGTTTAGTGGCAAGGTATGCAGCGTACGCAAGCGAGCGGGTGGCTTTATGTTCGGTGTACAGCTTGATACCAGTGAAGATGAAATGAAAGCGTTTATGAAAGAGCACTTAATTGACCTTTCAGTGTTGGATAGTTAATGCCAATTCGCCATTTTGCAACAAAATGGCTATTTTCCTCAATTTAACCCTACAGATATTAAAATTATTTTATAAATAAATTTAAATAACCAATTAAATCAATGTGTTACTAATTAAATTAATTTCGATTTTTTTCTTTAAGTTTTGTTGTTCAGATAGAGTTTATTTTCCAATCCCTAACTTTTCTGTTTTCTAATCCGAATTAATCGCTATTGTCTCCATTTTAACCTTTGTAACTTATTGATTTTAAAGGTGACAAAAAACCAACCACCGAGCTTGTTGCAAAACAGCAACAAATAAATCGCGTTATTTCCCCCTAATTCTCGGTATTTTAATTTAATGCACTGATTTTATTGTTCTTTTTAACTTTGGCATCGAAGTTGAAATAGTCTTAGCGAACACAGAGAAAAACTGATTCAGGAACATATCCTTTATCACAGTTGAGACAACATTGAAGGAATAGTGATTATGAAAACGTTACACAAAACTTTAGCACTTGTAGCTCTTGCAACTTCATCTGCAGCATTTGCCGCTGACTTTGACACATTAGATGTTAATGGTGATGGCGCAATCAGCAAAAGCGAAGCATCTGTAAGCGAAGCATTAATGAGCCAATTTAAAGAGCTTGATACAGACGGCAACGGTGAGCTGTCAAAACAAGAGTACTCAAAAGCTTAATTTCATTGTAAGGACGCACTGAAAAGGATTTCTAACTCAAGACAACACATTTTGAAGGAATGACATTATGAACACAGTAAATAAAACACTAGCACTTATGGCACTTGTATCTTCATCTGCAGCATTTGCGATGAGTGACTTCGATACCTTAGATGTTGATGGCAATGGTGTTATCAGCCAAAGCGAAGCATCGGTAGATGCAGAGCTTATGAGCAAATTCAGTGAACTAGACACTGACGGTAACGGTGAGTTATCGAAACAAGAATTTTCAAAAGCTTAATGTGATTAAGCAAAACCAGTTTATTTAGCTGATTAGTTCTGAGCTGCCAAAGACAGCCTAAATGGATAAGGGAATCCATGACAAAGGACAACACTGGAAGTGTGATCAGCTAATACTCTTAATATTGAAGGAATATGATTATGAAAACAGTAAACAAAACATTAGCTTTAATCGCACTTGCATCATCATCAGCAGCTTTTGCTGCATCTGACTTTGACACTCTAGACGTTGACGGTAATGGCGTGGTTAGCAAAAGTGAAGCAGCCGTTGACGCAAAAATTATGTCGCAGTTTAAAACACTAGATGTGAATGGCGACGGCGTTCTTACTGAAGCTGAGTTCTCTGAAGCCGAATAACTGAATTAGTACGTAGTTATACCAGTTTCCACTTAACAAGGATCTCAGAAACGGATTTCACTCTTTAAAATTTAAGGTAGTTATTATGAAACAGTTAAGCACAACAATCGCAATTTTAGCACTAGCAACATCATCAGCAGCCTTTGCACAAGGCGTAAGCTTTGCAACGTTCGATACCGACGGTGATGGTGTGATCAGCAAAGAAGAAGCGTCTGCAAATATGCAGCTTGAAAAGTTATTTCCAGAGTTAGATAGCGATGGTAATGGCGAACTTTCAAAAGAAGAGTTTGCTCAAATTCAGTAGAATCTTTTAGAAAAGTTAGGTACTTTCACTTCAAGAGTCGTAAAGCAGCTGTCATGGCTGCTTTTTTCGTTTATAAGCGTTCGTTTACAAGAAGATAGCACTTACTTGGAATAGCTTTTCAACAACCGTAATGTGCTTTTTATCAATCAAGAACATGATAACGTGGTCGCCAGACTGAATAACGGTATCGTCATGGGCAATCAGTACATCATCGTTACGCACAATTGCACCAATGGTTGTTCCAGCTGGTAGCTTAATATCAGCAATTGCTCGGCCAACAACTTTAGAAGTATGCTCATCACCATGAGCAACAGCTTCAATGGCTTCCGCAGCACCCTTACGTAACGAATAAACGTTAACAATGTCACCACGACGTACGTGTGTTAACAGCGCCGAGATAGTGGCTTGCTGAGGTGAAATAGCAATATCAATTTCACCGCCTTGTACTAGGTCAACATATGCGCCACGCTGAATAAGCACCATGGTTTTTTGTGCGCCCATACGCTTTGCCAGCATCGCAGACATAATGTTTGCTTCATCGTCGTTAGTCACTGCGATGAATACATCCACTTGTTCAATGTGTTCTTCAGATAACAGTTCTTGATCAGAGGCATCGCCACAAAATACGACGGTGTTATCAAGCATTTCAGAAAGCTGTGCTGCACGCTCTTTATTGCGCTCAAGCAGCTTAACGCTGTGGTTTTTCTCGAGTGAACGCGCAAGACCTGCACCGATATTACCACCACCGGCGATCATGATCTTTTTGTATGAACGTTCGAGCTTTTGAAGTTCATTCATGACTGCGCGAATATGCTTTGTTGCAGCGATAAAGAACACTTCATCGTCCGCTTCGATAACGGTTGTGCCAAGTGGTTTAATCGCTTTACCTTGACGATAAATAGCCGCTACCCGGGTTTCGACATTCGGGATGTGCTCTTTCAAGGCTGAAAGGGCATAACCCACCAGCAAACCACCGTAATAGGCTTTCACCGCAACCAGCGATAACATGCCATCGGCAAATTGTAATACCTGTAAAGCACCCGGATAGTCGATTAAGCGACGAATATACTTAGTTACCAGCGCTTCAGGAGCAATGTAGTGATCAACAGGTAAGTCGTCATTATGAAATAGCTTTTCACGGTACTTTAAGTATTGCTCTGAGCGAATACGGGCAATTTTGGTTGGTGTATTAAAAATACTATAAGCTACTTGGCAAGCAACCATGTTCACTTCATCTGAACTGGTTACGGCAATAATCATATCGGCGTCTTCTGCGCCTGCGCGACGCAATACATCGGGATGCGCACTGTGACCGGTAACACCTTGTAAGTCGTACTTATCTTGTAGCTCTCGCAAACGGTTACCGTCGATATCGACAACGGTGATCTCATTTTGCTCACCTACGAGGTTTTCTGCCAATGTGCCACCAACTTGTCCGGCACCGAGTATGATTATTTTCATAGCTTGTTCTTATTAGTGTTTTTTAACTAGCTTTGCGTAATAGAAACCGTCACTTTCACCAGGCAGTAATTGCAGACCAGGTAAAGTAGGGGTGTCGTTTTCATGCAAAGGTATGTGTTCAGCACTTTGATTATTGGCAAGGAACTTAGCAACTTGTTGTTGGTTCTCTTGCGGTAATACAGAGCAGGTCGCATAAACTAACGTACCACCAGGCTTAAGTAGAGGCCAAATGCTATTTAGGATATCGCCTTGTAAGTTAGCTAGATCTTCAATATCAGATGCACGACGTAACCACTTAATATCAGGGTGACGACGGATCACGCCAGTTGCTGAACAAGGCACATCAAGCAAAATACGGTCGAATTGCTGTTCATCCCACCAGATATGGGGTTGTGAAGCATCGGCACATTGTAGATCGGCAGCCAAGCCAATACGCACTAAGTTTTGTTTAACACGTTCTAGACGCTCGCTGTCGCTATCTAGTGCTAATACGTCAGCGTCGGCAAGTTCTAGGATATGGCACGTTTTACCACCTGGCGCTGCACACGCATCTAAAATGACATCATCATTTTGTGGATCTAAAAAGCGTGCTGCTAATTGTGCCGCTGCATCTTGAACTGAGCAGGCACCGGTATCAAACTCTGGTAATGCGTATACATCACACGGTTTAGCTAGTTTAATACCATCAGGAAAATCAGCATTAAGGATATGCTCAATATCATTTGCTTTAAGCATCTCGCTGTATTCTTGGGTGCTGTACTGCGCTTGGTTTACACGTAACCACATAGGTGCTTGCAACTGATTCGCTTCAAGAATTTCTTGCCAGTTATCAGGATAAGCTGCAGTAACTTGTTTGATAAACCAACCTGGGTGGTTAAATTTGCAAACAGGAATTTGCTTTGCTTTTTCTTCAAGCTCAGCTTGCTCACGTTGGAAACTGCGTAAAATCGCGTTAATCAGACCTTTTAAACCCAGTGCGCGCATTTGCTGAAGCGCATTAACCGTTTCGCTGATTGCTGCATGAGGTGGTACACGCATATGTTGAAGTTGGTAAATACCCACATACAACAAGAACTGGAAAATACGGCGCTTACCTTTTAGTGGTTGATCTAAAAGTTGCTGGCAATAATTTTCTAGGCTAGGTAAATAGCGCAGCACACCGTAGCAAATTTGTTGTAGTAAAGCTTTATCTTTCGGCGATAAACCCTGGCTTGCAAAAGGTAGCTCTTGATTAAGCGACGCGCCTTTATCGACTACGTTGTAAAGGGTTTCAGCAGCAAGTGCTCTTACATTACTCATTGCTTTGACCTAATACTGAGCCAGGCTCGACCCAATCACTGCGACCATTTAAAAAGTCAGTAACAGCCATTGGTTTTTTACCTTGCGGTTGAAGAAGGGTGATTTTAAGTGCATCTTGCCCACAGCCAACAGTAATACCTTGCTTATCAGCAGCAATGATTTTACCGGCTTGTGCAGTTTGCGATACAACTTCGGCTTGCCAAATTTTTACTGTTTGTCCTGCCATTTCGGTAAAACAAACAGGCCATGGATTAAAAGCGCGGATATTACGCTCAATTTGCGCAGCATCCATTGACCAATCAATATTGGCTTCGTCTTTTGATAACTTTTTAGCGTAATTAGCTTGTGCGTCATCTTGCTTTTCTGGAGTGATTTCACCTGCAGCAAGACGGTTGATTGTACTGATCAGTGCATCAGGACCCAATGCAGCTAATTTATCGTATAAAGAGCTACTGGTTTCTGTGCTATCAATTGGGCAACGGCTGATATGCAGCATATCGCCTGTATCTAAGCCTTCATCCATTTGCATTATTGTTACACCAGTTTCATTGTCACCAGCCCAAATAGCACGTTGGATCGGTGCAGCACCACGCCAGCGCGGTAAAATAGAGCCATGCACGTTTAAGCAGCCTAAGCGCGGTGCATCTAAAATCGCTTTTGGTAACAGTAAGCCGTACGCCACTACAATCATAATATCGGCGTTCAGGCTGGTAAGCTCTGCAAGTGCTTCATCTGATTTGAGTGATTGCGGTTGAAATACAGGTAAATCATGAGCAAGCGCCAGCTCTTTAACTTCACTGGCTTTTAGCTTTTTACCTCGGCCCGCTGGGCGATCTGGTTGGCTATATACACCAACAATGTCGTGCTCTGAGTCAATCAGTGCTTGTAAATGGCGCGCAGCAAAATCCGGCGTACCAGCAAAAATAATGCGTAATGGTTGTGTCACAGATATTCCTATTGATTAACTTATGATTTAGCTGCCAGCTTAGCTTCTTTCTCAAGCTTTTTACGGATTCGTTGGCGCTTTAAAGGTGATAGATAATCAATAAATAGAGTGCCTTTAAGGTGATCAAGCTCATGCTGAATACAAATCGCTAATAGCTCGTCAGCGTCTAGGCTGAATTCTTCACCATTTTCATTAAGCGCTTTAACAGTGACTGTTTCTGCGCGGTCAACTTTTGCATATGAATAAGGAACTGATAAACAGCCTTCTTCACTCACCGTTGAACCATCTTTTTTGGTGATTTCTGGGTTGATTAACACTAACGGTTGGTCGCGCTCTTCAGATACATCGATCACCACAATGCGCTGGTGGATATCTACTTGCGTTGCTGCTAAGCCGATACCGTTTTCGTCATACATAGTTTCAAGCATGTCTTTGACGATTTGACGAACTTCATCGTTTACTTCTGGCACTTCTTTCGCGATTGTACGTAAACGCTCATCCGGAAATCTTAAAACTTCTAACCTAGCCATAGTTACCTTTTACACTTGTGATTCATTTAGGGTATTGTATGCTCTTATTTTAGCCATTCGTGTTCACCTTTAACAGGTTTTGGTTGATAATAATCGAAAAACAACACAAGGAAGCCAAATGAGATACCCACTAGTTGCGGCTTTGCTAGCCTTTAGCAGTGCTTTTCCTGCAATTGCTGATGTGTTAACAATAAAAAAAGATGCGCCAAAACAATACGTTGTGAAAAAGGGCGACACACTTTGGGATATTTCTGGTGTGTATTTAGATGAGCCTTGGCAATGGCCTGACTTATGGCAAATGAATCCACAAATTGCGAATCCACATTTAATATACCCGGGTGATGCGCTCACTTTAATTTACGATAAAGACGGAAATCCTCGTTTAGTTAAAAATGCGCGTTATAAAAAACTCTCTCCAGAAGGGCGAATCACTCCAAAAGGCAAAAATGCAGTGCCTACCTTACCATTGGAATTATTACGCCCATATTTAAGCTATGAGCAAGCGATTAGCGCCGAAATTATTGCTGATAAACCCTATATTTTAGGCGCTAGTGTTAATACTAAAATGAACACCTTGGGGCATACACTCTATGTTAAAGGTGACCTGCATTTAAATGAAGCGTATGGGGTTTATCGAAAAGGAAATGACCTTGTTGATCCAAAGACCAATGAAGTATTGGCGAATAAAGCTGAGCTTGTGGCGATTGTTCGCTCATTTAGAAGCGGTGATGTAGCAAATGGCGTTCCTGCCTCAGTTAAGGTTGAGCTAGTAAAACAAGAAATTAAGCCGCATGACTTTTTAATGCCAGCAATGGAAGGGCAGATGTTGCCTGCCTATTTCACAATGAAACGTCCAGAAACGGCTTTAGATGGCACGATAATCGCGTCAGCTAATGAAATGCGTGAATTTAGTACCATGGATATTGTTGTACTAAACTTAGGCTCGGACCAAGTGAAACCGGGTTTCGTCCTCGATATTCAACGTCAATCACCAGAAGTGTATGACGGCCGCAATGGTCCTCGCTACCGCGAAGACTCTAACAGCCTTGAGAAATTCATGACTGACGCAAATGAGCTGTTCGGTATCGAAAGTGACGAAGACAGTAGTGTATGGCATATGCCAAAGGAAAAAGTCGGTGAACTAATGGTGTTTAAGGTATATGACAACGTTAGCTACGCATTGATTGTGAAAAATCAGCACCCGATCCGAGTTGGAGATTATGCAGTTATAAACTAACTCACAATTTGGGCGCTCTAAGGAGGGAGCATGGCACAGGTTTCAGGCAAGCTATCCCATTGGCTTGCCTTTTATTTATGTAAAGGGCTTGGGATAAAAAGCCTTATTGCATTAAGTCAAAAGCAGCCACTGGATGAGCTATTTAAGTTATCTAGTTTAGAGCTTCAGCAGCTGGGCTTATCACAAAGCCAAGCCGATAACTTAGTTAATACCGATTGGCAATTAGTCGCCCACTATCAAGAGCAGATATCAACGCTTAAAATCAAAGTGATCAGTTATTTTGATAGCAACTATCCGCCCTTACTCAAACAAATAGCCAGTGCACCTATCTTATTATTTTGTTTAGGTAACACTGAGCTATTACGGTCACCACAAATAGCAATTGTCGGTAGCCGTAATGCCACACCAACAGGGCTTGAAATAGCCGCTGAATTTGCTCATCAATTATCTTCTGTTGGCATGACGGTGACATCTGGTATGGCTTTGGGCATTGATGGCGCAGCCCATAAAGGTGCATTAGCAGGAACAGGAAACACCATTGCTGTACTTGGTACGGGTATCGATATTGCCTATCCCAAACGCCATAGTTTGCTCATTAAACAAGTTGCAGAGCGGGGCTTATTGGTTTCTGAGTTCTTACCAGGCACTGCTGCTAATGCCGCTAATTTTCCGCGCCGAAACCGTATTATCTCTGGATTATCATTAGGTGTGTTGATTGTAGAAGCGCAGATAAAAAGTGGCTCTTTGGTTACTGTACGCTATGCACTTGAGCAGAATAAAGAAGTGTTTGCAGTGCCGGGTTCTATAAAAAGCCCACTTTCAGAGGCGAGTCATTTTTTAATTAAGCAAGGCGCTAAATTAACAGAAAATATTAGTGATATTCTTGATGAAGTGAGCTTTTTCTGTGAAAACAGTCTATATAGTATAGAACAGCCCATAGCAGATGAACCCGACTGCCCAGTGTTCAAAAGTATAGGGTATGAGGTAACAAGTGTTGACCAAATAACACAGCGCAGCCAATTACCTGTAGACGAAGTACAAGCTCGGTTACTCGACCTAGAGCTCGCAGATAAAATCGAACGAGTACTAGATGGTTATATAAGACTGGGAGGACATAAACATGTTTGACATCCTCATGTATCTTTTTGAAAACTATATCCATAGTGAAGCTGAAATCTTTACTGAAGAGAACGAACTTACCGATGAGTTAGTTCGTGCTGGCTTCAACAAACCTGAAATCTACAAAGCCCTTGATTGGCTAGAGCAACTTGCAGACTTACAACAAAGCGATATCTACCCGTACCTTAATGCCCAACCACAACATGCTATGCGTATTTACACAGATAGTGAATGCCAAATGTTAAGTGTTGAGTGTCGCGGCTTTTTAATGTTTATTGAGCAAATTGGTGTGATTAACACCGTAACTCGCGAAATGGTGATAGATAGGCTTTGTGCTCTAGATAAACCATTTATTTCTTTGGAAGATCTAAAGTGGGTGGTGCTTATGGTGTTATTTAATGTACCAGGGTCAGAGCAAGCTTACGCACAAATGGAAGACTTAATATTTGACGAGCCAGCTGATGTATTACATTAATTCGACTTTGCTTGTATCTTTGTTGAGTTTGGGTATATTAGGCGAAAATTAGCCAACCCTACAGGAATCTTATGAGTAAAATCGACCATTCTCTTTTTTCTGCAGATAAGCATGCACTCGAAAAAGAGTATGAGGTTTGCCCTAAATGCGGTTCTGAATTGGTTATGCGCAACTCAAAGTCAGGGCCGTTCTTAGGCTGTGCCAGTTACCCAAAGTGTGACTTTATCCGCCCATTAGCTCATCACGATAGCCAACAAATAAAAGTACTCGAAGACAGTGCCTGCCCAGAGTGTGGTAAGCCATTAGTCATAAAAAATGGCCGCTACGGTATGTTTATTGGGTGTACCGGCTATCCTGAGTGTCACTATATTGCTCATGATGAAGAACCTGACGATGCCCCTCAATTACCTGCTTGCCCGAAATGCAAAAGAGGCCAGCTGGTTGCGCGTAGTAACAAGTTTGGCAAAACCTTTTATTCTTGTGATGGCTATCCGCGTTGTAAATATACGCTTACTCACAAGCCTGTGGCGACCGAGTGTCCTGCCTGTCAGTGGCCAATTATGACCGAAAAGAAAACTGCCTCAGGTGTTGTGTTACAATGCCCGCAGAAGTCGTGTATGCATAAGTTAGTCGAATCTTAATGCACTTGTAATTTGTTTATTTAGGAGAGTTTCTTTGTCTGATCCTGTTGCACAACCAGCCAATGCAATTGACGCTTTGCAGCAAGGCGGTGTGATTGTTTACCCAACCGAAGCTGTTTTTGGTCTTGGTTGCGATCCTGATAACCAATCTGCGGTTGAAAAGCTTTTAGCCATCAAACAACGCCCTGTAGAAAAAGGCTTAATTTTAATTGCTGACAATTATGGCCAGTTATTAAAGTATGTAGATGATGCCAAAATCCCCATGGATAAACGTGCTGATATCTTTTCACAATGGCCAGGTGCTATCACTTGGGTGATGCCGGCAGCAAAAGAAACGCCAAAGTGGTTAACGGGTCAATTTGATACTATTGCTGTGCGTGTAACTGATCACCCAACAGTAAAAGCCCTGTGTCAGCAATTTGGTAAGCCGTTAGTTTCAACAAGTGCAAACTTAACCGGTCAAGAAACGGTAATGACTATCGCACAAGCGAAAAGCGAATTTGCTGACATGGTAGATTTTTATGTTGATGAGCCGTTAGGTGGCAACAGCCAACCAAGTGTGATTAAAGACGCTGCGACCGGCAAAGTATTTAGAGGATAAACATGCAAAGCGAGCTACTCGAACAAGTTAAAACCTATTTAATGGCCTTACAAGATACAATTTGTCAGGGTCTTGAGAGTGCCGATGGCAAAGCAAAATTTGTTGAAGATAATTGGCAACGTGCAGAAGGCGGCGGTGGTCGTACTCGTGTTATCCAAGGTGGTAATGTCATCGAACAGGGTGGGGTTAACTACTCGCATGTATTTGGCGCGTCAATGCCAGCATCTGCAACAGCGCATCGTCCAGAGCTCGCAGGTCGTAGTTTTCATGCATGTGGTGTGTCATTAGTGATCCATCCTAATAATCCACATATTCCAACGAGTCACGCCAATGTGCGTTTCTTCATTGCCGAAAAAGAAGGTGAAGATCCAATTTGGTGGTTTGGCGGTGGTTTTGATTTAACACCTTATTACCCTGTATTTGAAGATGTACAACATTGGCATCAGGTGGCAAGCGATTTATGTCAGCCATTCGGTGCATCGGTATACGACAAATATAAAAACTGGTGTGATGATTACTTTTATCTAAAACACCGCAGCGAAACACGTGGTGTTGGTGGCTTATTCTTTGATGATTTAAATGAGCTCGGCTTTGAACAAAGCTTTGCTTTTATGCAGGCGGTAGGAAATGGCTATTTAGATGCTTACCTTCCTATAATTGAGCGCCGCAAAGACACGCCAACAACCGATCAGCAACGCGATTTCCAACTCTATCGTCGTGGTCGTTATGTTGAATTTAATCTTGTTTGGGACCGCGGCACATTATTTGGCTTACAAACAGGTGGACGTACTGAATCAATTTTGATGTCGATGCCACCATTAGCTCGTTGGGAATATAATTATGTACCTGCTGCAGATAGCCCAGAAGCTAAGCTATATCAGTACTATTTACGCCCGCAAGATTGGTTAAATAGCAAAGAATCTGATTTAGTTGCACGTCAGTGGCAGCTTTAATCAAGTATTGAAACCACTCGAACCAACATTGCGTTGTCACCCTCAACGAGGGTGGCGACACTGTCACTGTTAGGCAGCTCTGCCAAGACACTAAATAGCACTTCTACTTTTAATATCTCTAACTTATCAGATGGTGTATCAATGGGGGCACTAACCTGTGTTAAGCATTGACTAATATCACAGGCATAGAAATCAAGTTTCACCTCAAAATATTCAGGGTGCTGAATAAGCTTATCAAAACCATCAACAATGCTTTGTTCATGTTTATCGCTCTGTGAGGTTTTATCTTGGCTGATAAGAGATTGAGCAATCTGTTGAATATCATCCTGATAAATATATTGATCAATCGTGCTTAGTTGATCAGCAGTATCATTCACGCTGTGCTGATAGGTAAATAATAGCGCTGCAATAATCCCAATGCAGACTAAAAGAGTTGTTATAAATTTCATTTAAACATCCTTATTTACTATGAAATGTATATAGCAACTCTAGCAGTTGCACGAAAAGTGCGCAATTTAGCTTAATTTGAAGCGTCTTACTTGTTCATCCAGTGACCGTGCTAACGACAACAGCTCTTCACTGACTTTTTGGTTTTCATGGGCATCAACCAATGAGTGCTCGGCATTGTCACTAATTGCTATAACGCTTTGGTTAATTTCTTCAGCTGCTAGATTTTGCTGTTCAGTGGCATCAGCGATTTGCACGTTAAGTTGATTTATTTCGCTCATCTGCGAAGAAATATCACGTAGAGCTTTTGCAACTTGCTTAACTTGAACTGCTCTTTCGTCTGCTTCTTCGCAAGAGTTATTCATGGTATTAACAGTTTGTGCTGCTTCAGCTTGTAGTTTATCGATAGTGCGGCGAATTTCGTCGGTTGAGTCATGGGTACGGGTTGCTAAAGTACGTACTTCATCGGCTACCACAGCAAAGCCTCGGCCAGCTTCACCAGCACGAGCGGCCTCAATGGCAGCATTAAGTGCAAGTAAGTTAGTTTGCTCGGCAATGCTACTGATCACCTCGAGTACTTTACCAACGTCTAACGTTTGCGTTTGTAGTTGACTTACTTGCTCAGCTGCTGCTCTAACATCTGCCGCAAGTTGATTAATACTTTGCTCAGTGTGCTCAGCAACATGTAAGCTTTGCTGCGCAAGTTGATTACTGTGCTCAGACTTCTCAGACGCAAAATGAGTGGTGTTTTTTACTTCGCTTGATGAGCTCTCTAATTCGTTGATGGCGGCAGCGACCGAATCTGTCCCTTGCTTTTGCTTTAAGATCGCTTGCTCGGTGGTATCCGCTGAGGCATAAATACTTTCGGCTGAGTGGATCAATACCTTAGAAGAATGGGAGACTTGGGCAATATTATCTTTAAACGCGCCTATCATGTGATTAAAGCTGGTGGCGAGAGAGCTAAGCTCGTCATTATTACTGTCATTTACCGTGAGGCTTAAATCTTTATTGGTGGTTGCCAAGTGCATGGTGTGGCTAATGACTTTTAAGCGTTTGATGAATATTTTTCTAAACATCACGGCCAGTAGTGAAAATGCAGTAATGAAAATAGTCGTTAGTAGTAGCGTATTCGTTAAGGTGTTTTGCGATACTTCTTGCTCAATATCAGCCAACGAATAACTAATTTTTACTACACCTAACACATCTCCTTCTTGTGCTTGATGGCAGCCTAAGCAGTTTGTTCCTTTATAATCACTGCGAGCTAACATAGGCTTAAGATAAGTCATCGTACTATTTTGATTATCAATAAATAGTGCTTCAGTGCCTGTTAGTGCTTTTCGTTCAGCATCGTTAGTCGCAACTTGGTTGGCATTTCCTAGCCCATAAATTTTATTGACGATTGGACTACGAATGATATGGGCGTCTGCAATATTAGGATGGCTTCTTAATTTAGTACTTAGAATTTCGCGATTAGCCATGGTGCCAGTTAGCATCATGGTGTTAATAGAATCAAAATAATTATCGGCAAGCAGTTTAATGTTACTTTCAACGGTATCTTGCGCTAATTCATGCTGTTGCTGAGCGCTGCTGAATATACTGGCAAATAATACCAATACGCCTGTCAGTGCCAACAAGGCATAAATTTTAAATTGTATAGACTTCATTCGACGACGCTTTTTCTAAATTCAGGAAAATTTATTATCTTTATTTAGAAAAAGCGTACATTGATATAGCGCAAAACTTCGTTAGTTTTGATTGATCATATGGCTGGCGAGTTGCGATAACGATTGTCTTAACCCTTCGCGCAGGAGTGGGTTATCAATCTCGATATCAAGCGTTTTATTCATACAATGCATCCATTGGTCACGTAGGTCTTGATCAATAGGGAAAGGCATGTGACGCTTTCTTAGCATTGGGTGACCATATTTTTCAACGAATAGGTCAGGGCCGCCCAGCCAGCCAGATAAAAACTCAAAGAATACTTGGCGAATTCTATCTAAAGGCTGAGGATGCATATCATATAATGGTTTGGCGTATTCATCTGTGGCCATTATGTCGTAAAATCGATTTGCAATTGCTCGAGCTCCTGCTTCACCGCCAATAATTTCGTAAGGTGTTTTTTCTGGGGTAGGTGTTTCAGGCGTTGGTTTCGATTTAGAAAAAAGTCGTTTAATCATAATATTAATAAAGCTCTACAGGGCGAAGAGGTTGCTTCACTATGGACAAATACGCGGTTTTTGGAAATCCAATAAAACATTCGAAATCACCCGCAATACACGCACAATTTGCTGCATCATTAAACGAGCAAATACAATACAGCGCCATTTTAGCACCAACAGATGCATTTGAAAAAACTGTCGCTGAGTTTTTCGCTGCGGGTGGTAAAGGGGCTAATGTCACCTTGCCATTTAAAGAGCAAGCGTTTGCCATGGTCGATGAACTTACAGAGCAAGCGAAAATAGCCGGAGCAGTAAACACGATTAAACAACTCGAAGATGGTAGCCTGCTGGGGGATAACACCGATGGTGTAGGGCTTGTTAAAGATCTTTTAGCCAATAAAGTCACCTTAAAAAGGCAGCGAGTACTTCTTATTGGCGCTGGTGGTGCGGCGCGCGGTGTTATTCAGCCATTATTGAATGAGCAAATCGAAAGCTTAACAATAGCCAACCGTACCGCCGAAAAAGCAAAGGCGCTAGCGAGTCATTTTAATGGTGAAATTGATGTGGAGGGCTTTGCTTTGAATGATATCCCAGCAAACAACTATGATGTGGTGATTAATTCAACCTCAAGTAGCGTAACGGGAGACCTGCCTGGTATAGCAAAAGAGTGCGTTGCTAAGTGTCAGTGCGCTTACGATATGTTTTACGCGAATGATGATACGACATTTACATGTTGGGTTAAGTCGATTAACCCAACATGTTTAACTCTCGATGGTTGTGGCATGCTTGTTGGTCAAGCGGCACAGGCTTATTTTGTATGGCGCAATAAAATGCCAGAAATCATCCCCGTTGTTAGCGCGCTTAAAGCAGGAGAAATTGCATGAATCAAGCTATCCAATTTATAGACAGACTCGAATTTAAGCCTGAAGAAAAGCAGTTGGTGTTTTTTGCCCAAGTTAGTGGCTTTATGGTGGAGTGTGTTATTGATACCAGCAAGTATGATTTTGCAGATCAAAGCAGTGCAGTTAATTACTTTGAATCTTATCGTTTCGATTACGAAGAGCTCGCCGAGCAGCTGATCGAAGATGAGCAGTATAACTCGGCAGGACAAATCAAATTAACCGAGGTGTTTTAGCCCTCAGCTAAGTATTCATCTTTAAGCTGAACATAATTATCAGCAGAGATATTTAAAAAGGCGCGCTCTTGCTCTGTTAAAGGGCGAGCCTGTTTAACAGGGCTACCGACATAAAGGTAACCAGACTCTAAACGCTTGTTAGGTGGTACTAATGAACCACCACCAATGATCACATCATCTTCAACAATTGCGTTGTCCATCACAATTGCGCCCATCCCAACAAGTATACGACTACCAAGTTGGCAGCCGTGTAGCATAACTTTATGACCAACAGTGACATCATCACCAATAATAAGAGGGTAGCCATCGGGGTTTGACTTAGAGGCACGTGTTAAATGTAAAACACTGCCATCTTGAATGTTCGTACGTTCACCAATACGGATATAGTTAACATCACCTCGCGCAGCAACAAGAGGCCATACACTTGAATCTTTACCAAGCGTAATATCACCCACTAAAACCGATGACTCATCAATATAAACACTATTATCGTATGTCGGAGTGATCCCTTTATAAGAACGGATAGTCATAAATTCACCTTTTAATTTTAAAATGCGCTCAGTCTAGTGTAACAGCGAAGCAAATAAATACACCAAAACAGAGCTAAATTGACTGCTAAACAGCCAGTTTTAGGGTGTTTAGTTCAAAAGCTGAGCGAACAGTACGTTTTTTTAAATTTTATTGAAAAAAGTGCTTGCGTAAAAAATCCATCTCCCTATAATGCGACCCCACTGACACGGTGGGCAGCAACGAAAGACGCTGAACAACGTAGCAGAGAGTTAAGTGAAACTTCGGTTTCAAATAATCGAAAGAAAGTTTGAAATTAAGTGTTGACTCGAAAAATTAAGGATGTATTATACGCATCCCTAGCGACAACGTCGCAACGTTCTTTAACAATATAAA
>NZ_JACDWV010000130.1:0-344 GCF_016464105.1 Pseudoalteromonas sp. bablab_jr010
CTTATAAACAACATTGGACTAGCTAAAAGGCAAAAAGAAAGACCTGACCATTTAGTGACACTTTTTAGATGCTACGCTAGTAACGCTTTTTCATCAAAGCCTTGCTCATGTAACTTGACTACAAGCTGTTCAAGCACCTCATCTTTTTGAGGGGCTACAGGCTGCGTTAATAGCAAAGAAGTCACATTGCCAAAACCAGGGTGCTCAAAATCGGGGTTCTCAAGGCCATGTTTTGTTCTTAGCGTTAGCAGCATAAGTGCAGCATAAGGTGTAAATTGCCAGTTCATATTATCGAACTCAAAAAACATCTTACTCGGTGGTGATGCAACCTGAGCGACTTGATC
>NZ_JACDWV010000131.1:0-16628 GCF_016464105.1 Pseudoalteromonas sp. bablab_jr010
CACAGAAGCAAGATGTAGGTCGGGCTTTAGCCCGTCAATGTTAGCGATTATATGTCGCCATAAATGACGACTTACAGTGTTTAACTCATTAGCTCGTAGGTTGGTTAGAGCGGAGCGAAACCCAACGTTTGGAGCCGTCAGGTATCAGATTGAAAGTTTGCGAGATACGAGGAACGAGATGCGAGTTGTAGGAGGCGTTTTAACGCCGAAAAAAATGGTGATATTAGATATCAGTGGTTAGAAGTTAGATTGTGCCTGCACATAGTTAAATTGAAATGCATACCCGTAGGCGTGAAATTTATTTCGCGCGATGCTTATCTAAACCACAGAAGCAAGATGTAGGTCGGGCTTTAGCCCGTCAATGTTAGCGATTATGTGTCGCCATAAATGACGACTTACAGTGCTTAACTCATTAGCTCGTAGGTTGGTTAGAGCGGAGCGAAACCCAACTTTGGAGCAATCAGCTTTCAGCTATCAGCTTTCAGATTGAAAAGTTAGCGAGTTAGAAAGAGTAAAGGGGAAAGGTACGAGTTCCGAAGGAAGAGATAAGAGACGAGGGAGGCGTTTTAACGCCGAAAAAAGCCATAGGGGAGGCACAACCAACACTACGCTGTTAGCCCCTAGCCCCTAGCCCCTAGCCCCTAGCCCCTAGCACCATTCCTACGAGATATAAAATCACGGCTACAATCTTGCTAACTTGCTAACTCGCTAACTCAAGCCTACGTCAAACGTAGGGCGATGAATTCGGCGAGTTTATCTACGGCGGTGCCGGGGTCGTCGGTGCGTTTAATTAAGCTAATACCGATTTGACCAAGCTCGGGGAGGTCTTTGGTTTGTATTTGGTAGTTAAGCTCATTCGGTACGGTGCTTTTTGCGAGTACCGTAATGCCTAAGCCTTCTTTTAACGCCGCAGTTAGGCCAGTTAAGTCGGCATTACTGTAGGCAATGCGGTATTTAATACCCGCACTTTGTAGCGCCTCGATTGCGCGGCGGCGATAAATACATCCCTCGGGGGCGGTTACAAGCGTTACCACATCGTTCTGTGCAAGGTTTAAATCGCCCACCCATACTAGTTGGTCTTGCATAAAAATAGGGAACTTGGCAGATTCTAGCTCTTCGTTTAATGCCAGTACTAAATCGAATTGATCTTGGCGCGAGACCGACAATAAATGCTTACTCAAACGAGAACGCACTTCGAGCGATACGTCAGGGTAGAGGGCCACAAAGTCACCTATGATCGAAGGTAGAATACGTGCAGCAAATTCACTGGGGATCCCCAAACGCACTTTACCTGTCACGTTTTCGCTGGTGAACTGCTGTAAAATGGCATCGTTTTGTTGCAGCATTTGCTTAGCTAATGGCATGAGCAGTTCGCCATATTGATTAAGTACTTGGCGCTGGCCTTGCTTTTTAAACAGCTTATGGCCCAGCATGTCTTCAAGGCGCTTTATTTGTAAGCTCACAGCCGGTTGCGATAGCCCTAATAATTCACCCGCTTTGGCAAACCCGCCAACTTCAACAACAGTGACTAAAGTACGTAAACTATCGGTAGAAATGTTTTTCATTAAAAAATTCTATTTATAGGGCTATGTATATAAGCATTATTTATCAATTGATAAATAATTACAATTTGTTGTTGCCAGCACGGCGCAATATACTTCAAGCATTAACGATTGATAGGTGTCACATATGACTTTTACGCCAATAATGTTTGCTCGCCACAGCCAAGCTGAGACCCCAGCAGACAACGTGCTACAAGCTAATAGCGATACTGCCATTATGGATTTTAGTGGCACTGAAGCAATCCCATTTTTAACGGCTATTTTAGGTCTTGATATTAATAAGCTAACCGCCTGCGGTTTAGGCTTACGTAGTTCATTAGACGATGACCTAACAAGCAGCTACGCTTATGCCCTGTATTACTTTAACGAAACTGCATTTCGTTTTGTATTAGGTAAAGATGCCAGCGTGCAATTACAGTCGCTTATTAATGAGCAACAACTACGTTACGACATTGATTACGTAATGCGTGACGATTTAAGTGCACTAACCCTAAGTGGTGAGCAAGCGTTTGATGCCTTGGTCGACAGCTTTAAGCTAACGCCGGGACTGCGTTTATCAGACATGCGCAGCTGCTATGGTGCACAAAGCGGTGAGGTATTTATTACCGCCATAGATAACCAAGCAACACAGCAATTTCAGCTGGTGGCGCGCCAAGCAGAGCTTGATAAATGGCAAACGCACTTACAGCAGCTCGGATTTGATTTAGCCTTAGCCAACGTTGCTTAAAACATAAAATTTTTAAAACAGCTACGCACTTGGGTGTTTAGCTGTTTTTTAGTTACAAAATCGCAATTTGGGTGTGACAACTGTGCAACTAATGTATAATCGCCGCCCATGTTATTCCCCCTCATTAAATTGAGGCCACGCCCCACAACTTGTGGGTTAATTTAAAAGTGAAGGAATATTATGACTTCTAAAACAGTTTTACATGCTAAGCACCTTGAAGCTGGCGCAAAAATGGTTGATTTCCACGGCTGGGAAATGCCAATCAACTACGGCTCACAAATCGAAGAGCATAATGCGGTTCGCACAGATGCAGGTATGTTTGACGTATCTCACATGACTATTGTCGATATTCAAGGCGAGCAAGCACAAGCGTTCTTACGTAAGCTAGTTGCAAACGACGTTGCTAAGTTAGCTGTACCAGGTAAAGCACTTTACACAGGTATGCTTAACGAAGAAGGCGGCGTAATCGACGACCTAATCATCTACTTCTTCTCAGAAACGAACTACCGTTTAGTAGTTAACTCAGCAACACGTGAAAAAGATTTAGCGCATTTAGCTAAAGTTTCGGCTGATTTCGCCGTAACGGTTACTGAGCGTCCTGAGTTTGCAATGATTGCCGTTCAAGGCCCTAACGCGCGTGCTAAAACAGCAACAGTACTTAATGCAGAGCAACAAGCTGCTGTTGAAGGTATGAAGCCTTTCTTTGGTGTGCAAGCAGGTGATTTATTTATTGCGACAACAGGCTATACTGGCGAAGATGGTTATGAAATCGTAGTGCCTAACGATCAAGCTGCTGATTTATGGCAACAACTTCTAGACGCAGGCGTAGCGCCAGCGGGTCTAGGTGCACGTGATACGTTACGTCTTGAAGCGGGTATGAACCTTTACGGCCTAGATATGGACGAAAGTGTTTCTCCACTTGCTGCAAACATGGCGTGGACAATCGCATGGGAGCCAGAAGATCGTAAGTTTATCGGTCGTGAAGTATTAGAGCAGCAACGCGCTGACAAGAGCACAGACAAACTAGTTGGTTTAGTGCTTGAAGAAAAAGGCGTATTGCGTAGCGGTTTAAAAGTCATCGTTGAAGGTGGTGAAGGGGTGATTACCTCTGGTACATTCTCACCAACCCTTGGTCACAGTGTTGCGCTAGCACGCGTTCCGCGTACAACTGGCGAAACAGCCCAAGTAGAGATGCGTAAAAAACTGGTTAACGTTAAGGTTGTTAAACCTTGCTTTGTACGTAACGGCAAATCAGTTATCTAAACTATAAAAAATTTGGTGTTATCACCTAATAATGCCAATCATGTTGAGTTGTTAGCCACTTATAGCGACAGATAAATAGAGTGATAACAAGGCATTAATTTTGATATGTAGTTGTTCTACCTGAGAAATTAATAACGCTGTTAGCGCTTTATTTAGACCGCTAGAATGGTTAAATATTTAAGTTGATTGGTATCAGAACCAAAGGAACAAAAAGATGAGCAATATCCCAAGCGAATTAAAATATGCTACTTCACACGAGTGGGTTCGCGACGAAGGTGACGGTACGTTTACTGTAGGTATCACTGAGCACGCACAAGAACTTCTTGGCGACATGGTATTCGTTGAATTACCAGAAGTTGGTGATGAAGTTGACGCGGGTGAAGACTGCGCAGTAGCTGAGTCTGTAAAAGCAGCATCAGACATCTACGCACCAATCGGCGGTGAAATCGTTGCAATCAACGAAGAGCTTGAAGATTCGCCTGAAACAGTAAATAACGACCCGTACACTGACGGTTGGTTATTCCGTATCAAAGCATCTGACACATCAGAGCTTGATAACCTGTTAGACGCTGAAGGCTACGCTAACACAATCGACGAAGACTAATTAATTAGTCACGCCGACTAAAAGCCCCGTCTAGATCCCCAGCTAATTAAATGCGTAGCTTGGGTTTCACAGGGGCTTTTATGATTTTATAGCTTACTTTTCCATACGCTGTAAGTTACTGAATCAACCTGTTTTTAAGTTATTGCCAGTTACCCATTGGCAGTAACCACTTTTTTTTGGATCATAGGAATCTGGACAAATGTCAAACGCCAAATCTCTTGAACAATTAGAGCAAAAGCAAGATTTTATTCGCCGTCACATTGGGCCAAGCCCAGCGCAAGTAAGCGACATGCTAAGCGCTCTTGGAGTATCGAGTGTTGAAGAGCTGATCGGTCAAACGGTACCTGCAAGCATTCGCTTAGAGCAAGGTTTATCAATTGGCGAAAGCCGCACTGAAGTTGAAACACTAAGCTACTTAAAATCAGTAGCAAGCAAAAATAAAGTGTTCAAATCATACATCGGTCAAGGCTACCACCCAACTCACGTACCACACGTAATTTTACGTAACGTACTTGAGAACCCAGGCTGGTACACTGCGTATACACCATACCAACCAGAGATTGCACAAGGTCGTTTAGAATCATTATTAAACTTCCAGACTATGACCCTAGACCTAACTGGTCTTGATTTAGCAAGCGCGTCATTACTTGACGAGTCAACGGCTGCTGCAGAAGCAATGGGCCTTGCAAAGCGTGTTGCTAAAGCTAAAAAAGCAAACATCTTCTTTATTGCTGATGACGTACATACACAAACAATCGACGTTGTTGCTACACGTGCAGACCAGTTTGGTTTTGAAGTAGTTGTTGGTCCTGCAAGCGAAGCGGCTAATCATGAGATTTTTGGTGCATTATTCCAATACCCATCAACAACCGGTGAAATCACTGACGTAACTGACCTAATCGCACAAGTACAAGACAAAAAAGCGATTGCATGTGTTGCTGCAGACATCATGAGCTTATTAATGCTTAAAGCGCCAGGTAAATTAGGTGCAGACGTAGTACTTGGTTCAGCACAGCGTTTTGGTGTACCTATGGGTTACGGTGGTCCACACGCTGCATTCTTCGCAACACGCGACAAGTACAAGCGTTCACTACCAGGTCGTATTATCGGTGTTTCTAAAGACCGCTTAGGTAACGACGCATTACGTATGGCAATGCAAACACGTGAACAACACATTCGACGTGAAAAAGCCAATTCAAACATCTGTACTGCGCAAGTACTACTAGCGAACATGGCAGCGTTCTACGCGGTTTACCACGGTCCACAAGGCCTTAAAACTATCGCTGAGCGTATCCACCGTTTTGCAGATATCTTAGCGGCAGGCTTAAAAGCGAAAGGCGTAAACCTTAAGCACGACACATGGTTCGATACACTGACTGTTGTTGCAGATAATAAAGACGAAATCGTTGCACGTGCAGTAGCAAACGGCGTTAACTTTGCGTCTAACCGCGCAGGTGAATACTCAATTTCTGTATCAGAAACAACAACCCGTGCAGACGTAGCTGAGCTATTCGACATCATCTTAGGTGAAGGCCACGGTCTGAGCGTTGATGCACTTGCAAACGAAATCGAAGTAAATGGCAGCAACTCAATTCCTGCAAGCCTAGTACGCGATGACGAAATTTTAACGCACCCTAACTTCAACTCGTACCACAGCGAGACTGAAATGTTGCGTTACATCAAGCGCCTAGAGAACAAAGACTTAGCGCTTAACCACTCAATGATCTCATTAGGTTCATGTACAATGAAACTTAATGCGACAGCTGAGATGATCCCAATCACTTGGCCTGAGTTTGCAAACTTACACCCATTCTGCCCACTTGATCAGGCAGCGGGTTACCAAATCATGATGACAGAACTACATGATTGGTTAGTAAACATCACAGGTTACGATGCAGTTTCACTACAACCTAACTCAGGTGCGCAAGGTGAATACGCAGGCTTAATCGCGATTCGTAAATACCACGAGTCACGCGGTGAAGGTCACCGTAACGTATGTTTGATCCCAAGTTCAGCGCACGGTACAAACCCAGCGTCTGCACAAATGGCAAGCATGAAAATCGTGGTTGTTGACTGTGATAAAAACGGTAACGTTGATATGGCAGACCTTAAGGCGAAAGCCGAAGAGGTATCTGAAAACCTATCTTGTATCATGATCACATACCCATCTACACACGGTGTTTACGAAGAAACAATTCGTGAAATCTGTGACATCGTGCATGAGCACGGCGGTCAAGTGTATATGGACGGCGCAAACATGAACGCGCAAGTTGGTGTTACAAGCCCAGGTTCAATCGGTTCTGACGTATCGCACCTTAACCTACACAAAACATTCTGTATTCCACACGGTGGTGGTGGTCCAGGTGTTGGCCCTATCGGTGTTAAATCTCACCTAGCGCCATTTATGCCTAACCACAGCGTAATTAATGTTGCTGGCACAAACATCGGTAACGGTGCGGTTTCTGCAGCCCCTTACGGCTCAGCAGCTATTTTACCAATCTCGTGGGCATACATTGCTATGATGGGCTCTGAAGGCTTAAAACAAGCAACAGAAATGGCTATCGTGAACGCTAACTACTTATCTGAGAAGCTAAGCGAGCACTACCCAATTTTATACCGTGGCCGTAACAACCGCGTTGCGCACGAGTGTATTGTTGACCTACGCCCAATCAAAGAGCAAACAGGCGTTACAGAAATGGACGTAGCTAAACGTCTACAAGACTATGGTTTCCATTCACCAACTATGTCATTCCCAGTAGCAGGCACACTAATGATTGAGCCAACTGAGTCTGAGTCTAAAGTTGAGATCGACCGTTTCATCGAAGCAATGGTGTCAATCAAGTCAGAAATCGACCGTATCGCATCTGGCGAATGGTCAATTGAAAACAACCCGCTAGTGTTTGCACCGCACACACAAGCAGACGTTCTAGGCAATGAGTGGGATCGTGCATACGACCGTTTCTACGCAGCATTCCCAGTACCAAGCGTAGCAAAAGACAAATTCTGGCCTACAGTAACCCGTATTGATGACGTATACGGCGACCGTAACCTAGTTTGTTCATGCCCAGCGGTTGAGACATACCGTGACTAAGGTTTGATTAAACTCAAATGCCAAAAAGCCGTTGCAGCAATGCAACGGCTTTTTTGTGTTTTGGAGAAAGTTAGCAAGGGGAAAGTTAGCGAGAGTAAAGGGGAAGGGAACTATCAGCTTGTAGGTTGGGTAGAGCGGAGCGAAACCCAACAAGTTAGTGAGTTGATAGGGGAAAGTTACGAGGAACGAGTTTCGAGTTCTAGGAGGCGTTTTAACGCCGAAAAAATGGTGATATTAGATATCAGTGGTTAGAAGTTAGATTAAAAATACCCAAGTTAGCGAGTTAGAAAGGGGAAAGAGTAAAGGAGCTTTAAGCTATAAGTTTTAAGTCAGATTGTGCCTGTGCATTGCTATGACTAACCCCGATACCGAAGGCGTGAAATTTATTTCGCGTGAATTGGTTAGAGAAAAGTTAAAAAGCAAGATCTGAGCGTTTGTGATTTAAAGCTGTAATCTGTCGCGTTTCGTGGTAGTGTTTTTTAAGTCGTTTAAGCACGGGACTGCTAAAGTTTGGCTCGATTTGGTTTAGCTTCACAGTTTTATCCAAACCTTTTCAGCCACTTAATGGAGCATTGGTCAGAATAATTAAAAACTTATATAGAGACCCATATGGATATAATTAAAATTAAGCAAGAAATTTACGATTCAATACTGTGTGGTGATGTTTCCAAATCAGTAATAGAAAAACTTGTAAGAAGTGATGGCACATGTCTACCGAAAGAATGTGAACTTTGGGATTACAAAAAGACATTTGAGGACACCAAAGATGCATATCTAAAAACACTAAAGTCGATTATCAGTTTCCACAATACTTTTGGTGGGTACGTGATTTTTGGTGTTGATGAGGTTGAGAAAGATACAACGTTTGTTCTAAGCGGAGTAGATAAAAAACTAATCGACCAACAAAAGTTAAGAGGCCAGTTTGATCGATATTTCAACCAGAGACTTGACCTTACATATGTAGAGGTACTTATTTCTTCTTCAGAAAATGATGTTCTTGTTGGTTTGCTTCATATTCCTAAGAGAGATAAACGAATTCACTCCATAGCTGCGGTAAATGATGGAGCCAACTCTAAAGGCAAAATAATTTTAGAGAAGGATGCTGTTTATATCAGAAAGATGGATGAGTGTAAAAAAGTTGTTTCTCAATCTGATTTTGAATTTCTTGTTTCTGAAAGAGATTTCAATCTCGAGGAAAGTGAATCTAAGAAAGTAAGAAAGAATATAATCGAACATAACTTACCAGATCAAAACTTCATATGTCCAAATTTTATAGGCAGATTTGAAATAATTCAGGAATTATGGTCTTGGCTCTCAGATGACTTTCAATACACTAAGGTTTTAGCCGCTGATGGTGGTAAGGGAAAAACATCAATTGCGTATGAGTTTTCTCAGTTGATAATCAAGTCAGGTACTGAGCTGTTTGAACAGGTTATCTGGCTGACGGCAAAGAGACAACAGTTTAAGGCTTCATATAATCAGTATGTTGGCACACCAGAAACTCACTATAAAGATCTTGAGTCACTTCTCAAAGAGATTTGTTTGAGAACAGGCTTTTTACCGGAAGAAGTTAAAGAGTATACTTTGCAACAATTGCAAAGATCTGCAAGAGAGGGATTAAATTTAACTCCATCGTTTATTGTTATAGATGACATTGACTCAAACTCTCCTGAAGAGCAAAGACGTATTATGGAGATTGCTCGCTCTATATCAAATACTTCATCTAGAATATTGATGACAACACGAGCTAACAATATTTATTCAAACGATTCTTCAATCTTAGTTCCAGGTCTAAGTGGGGAGGAATATAAAGATCTTGTTGAATCTATGTGTGACTCGATTGGCCTTCAAAAACTTAATAATAAAAATATCGAGAAGTTAAATGCAGCATCTGAAGGTTCACCATTATTTACTGAGTCTATACTAAGATTATGCAAGTTAGGACTTTCAGTAGATAATGCAATTATAGATTGGTCAGGAAAAAGTGGGGATGCGGTACGAGAAGCGGCATTAAGGAAAGAAGTTACTGAATTATCACCCGAAGCAATAAAAATACTACTAACTATTTGTTATGTCGGCTCTTTGTCACGTAGTGAACTACATCAGTATACAGACTTTGAAAATTCAGAAATTAATACATCAATCGAGCAGCTCGGAAGCCTTTTTCTGATAAGTAGTATTGAGTTTATAGAAGAAGAGCCAAGATTTGAGAGCACCTCATCTATAAGTAAACTAGTTCTTTCCATAGCAAGTGATATAGTACCAAACGCTGACGAATATATAGGTAGAATTAGAGAGATTTGTGAGGGGTTAGAGGCAAATTCTCAAATCCATATACCTGAGGTTGGAGCAGCCGTTAGGCAATGCAACTCCTTATTAAATGAAAAAAGATATGATGACTCAAGAAATACTGCTCTTTCACTTATAAAAAAACCAAGATACAAAGAAAATAGTGATCTTTTCTTTATCCTCGCAAAAACCGACTATGAAGATCCTAACGTTACTAGTGATGTTGCGAGGAAGTCATTCTCTGATGCATTTATTAAAGGCCAAAGAAAACCTGCTTTTTTTGAGATGTGGTATCAGACAGAAGTTAACTATGGCAGCAGTAGTGCAATATTAGATGTTTGTAATAATGCTCTACGCAGTATCGGTAAATTTGATGCTCAATGGGGAGAGCGTTACGTACATGCTAGTTACAGTCTAGCGAGAAGTGCTAAAAGTTATGAAAAGAAAATTCGCTACTTTGTTGCCTGTTATGAACACTTGTCAAAGTTATTAAAGATATCTAGAAAAGATAAGTGGGGGCAATTTAAAGATTTAAGTATTGAGGTTGTTGATGCTATCTGGGAAGAGTCGGTTAATAATTCTATGTATGAGGTCGCTGGCAGAGCAATTATAAATGCTGTAAACGGCGGAGACATCAGAAGCATAAATTTTAATAGAATGATGGAAGTATCTGAGTTTTTTATGGATGAAAAACTAGTTTCAGAAGAAGCGTTTCGAGAACTCAGAGATAACCTTGAGTGGGCGTCTAAAATTATACGAGGCGGCTCTGGAAATAGGGAGGCGCTGGCTTTAAAGTTGGATCAAACATATCGAAACATAAGAGCTTCAAGACGCAACAAGAAAATGCAGGTGTCAGCGTAGCTGCACCTGCTCTTGGCGTTAGCAGATAGAAATATTACTCTGAAACTAATAATTTCGAGCAAAAGTCTCAATAAACATGGTGCCACACTGAAACATGGGGTCAGGCCTTTCTTTTTCCTAACCCCATTACCAACCCACAACCAACACTATGCTGTTTGCACCTTGCACCTTGCACCTTGCACCTAGCACTGTAGGCGTGAAATTTATTTCGCGCGATCCCATTAAAAAACAACTTTGAAATAATTTTTGTATTTATATGGGTACAAGAATAAAATAACCTGTATTATGCATGCTTTGCTGTTGGGTGGTGAAACCTCTTACTTAACCACCTGATTATGTTGTTGAAAATTTAAGGTGAAAGAATGTTTAAAGGGAACTTTGTGCGCATTAAAAGGGCTTTGGCCTGTTTGCTTGTGTTAAATCTTGGGGTTGCTGGTGTTTCGGCTAATGACGATACACCAATAGAGAGCGTGGTTGCAGATGCTAATTTCTTAACGTGTTTACAAGAAAGTGGCTATAAAACTGTGGGGGAGGTGACAAAAATACATTGCAGAGATCGCGGTATTACCTCAGCCAAAGGGGTTGAGCATTTTAGTAACTTAACAAAACTCGTCCTCAGTAATGAAGGGGATAGCTTCATAGTTGGTGAAATTGGTGGCATTACAAGTAGACCTGCCGATAAGAAAGTGCCAAACCAGCTGACCGAAATCGACATAAGCCACAACAGCCAGCTTTTCCATGTTAATTTAAGCCAAAATAGCCTTACGAGTATTGATGTAAGTAACAACGAAGAGTTAGAGACTTTAATGCTGAGTGGTAATAAGCTTTCAAAGCTTGATGTAAGCACTAACAGTAAACTTACATGGCTTGATCTTAATGATAATAAGCTGACAGGTGAATTGACGCTTGTTAATTCTGAACTATATCAACTTAACCTGTCGGGCAATAAGCTCACAAAAGTAAATATACCGAGTGGTATTCGTAATCTTGAGCTTGCAAATAATCAGTTAAAAAACCTAGATTTAAGCAAGTTCAAGATGCTCAGCGAACTAAACCTAGATGCCAACCAGCTTAGCGCTTTAGACATAAGCCATAATAAAAAGTTAACTGCACTTTACGCCAGTAATAATCGCTTAAGCACTATCGATTTAACAGCAAACCCCATGCTCCAAGTGCTCTTTTTGTCGAATAACAAATTAAAAAACATTGATTTACGTGAACATGCAAATTTAGTAGATATCAGCCTTTTTAATAACCCACTACAAAAGGTAAATGTTAGCAAAAGCTATAATTTAGAGCTGTTAGAACTCGACAGCCGTGTTGAGTGCATAGGCATAGGTTGTGCAACAAGGTTTGAAGGGGATTAATAACAGCGTGTTGGGCAGAGCACAGCGAAACTCGATAAGTTAGCGAGGGGAAAGGAGCTATCAGCTTTCAGCCGTCACCTATCAGATTAAAACAAAAGAGCTTTAAGCCATAAGGTTTAGGTTAGATTGTGCCTGTACCTTGCTATGGCTAATCCCGATACCGTAGGTGTGAAATATATTTCGCGCGAAATAAATTTCACGCCTACGGATGAGCATTCTAATTTAAGTATGCGTAGGCACAATCTAATCTGACTTCTAACGACTGATATTTAATAACTCTTTTTTCGGCGTTAAAACGCCTCCTACGACTCGAATTTCGCCTCTTTCCCCTTTACTCTTTCTAACTCGCAAACTTGTGTTCGTAATCTGATAGCTACAAATGTTGGGTTTCGCTCCGCTCTAACCAACCTACAAGCTGATGCTCTTATGTTCATCGCGCGAAATAAATTTCACGCCTACGGATGAGCATTCCAATTTAAGTATGCGTAGGCACAATCTAATCTGACTTCTAACGACTGATATCTATTATCTCCTTCCTCGTCCCTCGCACCTATTAAATTTTTTTATCCCTCCATAATTCATCCATTATTGTGATTTACCCTTTGAAATATGAACCTTTTGTACCCCAATTTGAGTGGGTTAAAGCTTATCCGTTTCGAAAAGAAGTCGGTCGGACTGTTAGTAGAAGTAAGCATTTTATTAATTAATAGTTTGTCGAAATTACAATCAATAATTAGGAATCGTAATATGAATCAGTGTAAAAGGATTAGTGCTGTGTTGGCTTTATCCCTACTTTCACTAGTTGGGTGTTCTGATGATGACTCTACCGAACAAGAAGCTGTTGCTAATGTCGCTTTGAAATCTATGACCTCAGTCTCCGATGACGTTTATCAACCAGGACAACAGATCACAGTTGATTTCAGTACCGAAACAACCTTATTAACGAATGAACATGTTGGTGTTTCATTTATTTTAATTGAAAGAAGTAAAGTCGCTGAGCTCGAAACTGAAGATGAGCCTGATGGCTACGATTTGGGTGAGTTTTATATCGAGCAGTTACAAGAAGGCGAGCAAAATCATACAGCAACATTAATTTTACCAAATGAAGATCTCGTATCGGGTGAATTTATTATTGCCGCTTTTGTTGACACAAGTGGTGTGATCTCAAACGAAGTTGATGTTACAGATAATAAATCCCGCGGCATTGAATCTGGTGACGAAAGCACCTATAGCTCAGTAACCATTAGTGATGGTCATTACCATGATTTTGTTTTAGATAAACTTAAAGTGGGCGACGGCTTTGCTATTTTTCCTGGCCCGGGTAAAAGAGATACCACAGGTACTGGTGAACCAACGCAAAAAGTACCTGATTTAATAGGTTTTATTAATGCCACCAAATTTGGTAATTCAGTCAACGAGGCTGACATCAGTGCAACAATAACCATCGGCGAAACGACTTATCATGCTCACTTATGGAATGAGCAAGCACAAGCTTATATGGAGACGATGCGTATTAAGTTTCCTGATCATGAGCAATCTCATTACTTTCCTTGGGATGTTGCAGTAAATGGCGTATTGCTAAAAGCGATACACGATGATTTTGATCACGATGGTGGTGAAAACAGTTTTAGCATGACATTTACCTTCCACGACAACTCTGATGAAATTGAAGCTCATAGCGAAAATAATAGTATTACCGTTGAAGTACCTTATGCGCTTTATCATGATGAAGTGAGTACTGCAGAATCGGTAGAGCTAAATAGTAATAAAACAACAATAGCGTCAGCATCAGCGATGCAGACTACAGCTTCATCAGCAACAACCTTGGCCAAAGTTGGCAGTTGGAGTGCTACCTATGGTGACAGTGACGCTGTGGCAATCAGCCCTTCTTTTTATAGCTATATGAATGTTTCTTCTAGTAATGGTGGTTCAGCTGAGGGGCTAGTTGAAGCAGATTTAGATCTTTACCTATTTGATAAATCAGCGAGTTTGGTTAGTGCCAGTGCTGAAGCGAGTGCAAATGTAAGTGATGGTGAGATTACCTATGCAGCAAACTTTAGTGTGCTGGGTGACACTTTAATTGACGAGGGCGACACGTTAACGGCCTTAGACAAGTCTTTAGGATATAGCTGGAGCGAAGAGCAAAAAGTGGTTGAAACGACGTTCACCATTGTAATTGTTCCGGTGACAGTGGAGGCTGGCGTCACTGGCAGCTTGGATTTAGGTGTTGGTTTAGCTTACAGCAATAGCCGAATTGACTTAGGGGGAGATATTGTTACTGCCAGCATGGATGCGTATGCCACTGCAGAAATAAACTTAGGTATTGCAAGTGGCGGTGTTGGTATCGACTTCTTAATTATTGCAGATACATTTAATGCCACACTTTATGCGGATTTAGCTAAAGCTATCACTGATTCTAAAATCACCTTAGGGATTGATGTAACGAATGATATTGAGGCTATTTCCGGTGAATTTTATGTTTATGTGAAATACCCTAAATACAAGTGGTGTTGCACGGTTAAGACAAAAACCAAAACTCAAACTATCTACGATACTAGTACCTTGTACGATAAAAGCTGGACAATTTTAGACGAATCAGCAACCTTAAATTATTAGTATGAAGGCATAGGTATAATGCGTTTAATTAAACTGAGTTTATTATTTGGCACTTTATTAGGCTATGCTTCGGCTGCTTATGCAGTGCCTCATTGTACTGTTTGGGGTGAACTTCAATCAAAAGCTGATACGAATATTGTTTCGATGAATAGTCCCTCAAAAAGCCAGTTTGACTTGCAAGGGCGGTTAATTTATCGGCCTTTGTTAGTTGCAGAAAAATTTCACTGGTTGGGTTTTGAGCTATACCAAGCTCAAGCAAAGTTGATTAAAACAGTGAGTACCAGCAATGAGTATGCTGTGCCTTTTGCTGTGAAAGTTAGCAATAACTCAGGTGAAGTTTTAGATTATCGGTTTAACGCTAAATTAAAAGCGGCTGATCAACAAAAGCTGATTGCTTTATACCGTGCCTTTCACCGTGCAAACCCCCCTGAAAATTTACAGGGGGATAAGTATTGGGTTAAAGAGCGAGATGATATCGGTCAGTACAAATCACTCTACACAGTGTTAGCTGATAATAAACTAAAGCGAAATAAACTCAGTTACTTAGAACCAACTGACACTAGGCAAAGTACTAACGCTGCGAAAAAGCTAATGCAGTTAGAAACGGCGAACATTATTAGTGATGAATTTACTTTTGAAAACGATAAGTGCTGGTTAACAAAAACCCTCGGAAATAGTCATATTCAAGTCAGTAGTAGTGATGGAAGTATGAATATTGAAGTACAGCAAACACTAAGTTTAAATCGCTCAAATCAATCGATACCCGATGATGCAAGGTTACTGCAATTACCCGAAGACCCTAATCAATGGGAAAATTTAAGCACAGATTGGGTTTACCCTAAAGCGCCGCCTCAACCATTAAAAAATACTGAAGCGTTTATCACTGCTTTAAAAAGTATGGATTGGCTAGAGGGAGACCGAAAAACGCTTTTGCAATTTCTTTATGACAATGATCAGTATTTGATGAGCTTAAAAGAGCTTATATCAACTAAATCAATTGCAGATCCTTTGGAAAGTAAATTGTTTATGTACCTAGGTAAGCATGACTCAGTTAATTCAAAACAATTACTGACAGAGGTATTTGTTGAGCCTGGTTTATTTTCACCAAATCAGCGCTTTAGAAGTTTAATGGCACTAAAATACAGTGAAAAGCCGTTAACTGACATGCAGGTTGAGGCGATTTTTGAGTATTCCATGTCATATGGTATTGATGAAGAAAATTCTAAGCTGGCTTATAGTGCTTTAATGGTAATGGGGGCGATTGCAAAAAATCAGCAGGGCAGTGAGTTTTCAACTCAGTTAACACAAAAGTTAGCTGATTCATTAAGTTCAAGTGCAACGGAGCAAAAAGCATCAGCCCTAATCACCGCACTGGGTAATAGTGGAGACTATGATCATCAACAGCTTATTGGTGATTATTTAGCTGGCGACAGTCCAAGATTACGCCTAAATGCGGCAGAGGCTCTGGCAAAAATGCCAAGTAAAACCAGTTTGAATTACTTGAGTAATCAACTAAATCAAGAAACTGATAGTAAAGCGCAAGGGGCGATATTAAAGGCAATGGGTAATAATGAGTTAGACGCAGAACAAGTCGATAGTATTTATGCCTTTGCTGACGCTAGTAACCCGAAAGATATTCGCAGTGCCGCTATATCGGCGTTAAGTCAACAAGCGAAGTCAAAACCAGAGGTGAAAAGCCGTTTAAAAGCACTGGTTAAGACGGAAACTAATCAAAAGAACCTGCGTCAATTAATGAAAGCGCTGTATGGTTCGTAGAGCTATCAGCTGGTAGGTTGGGTAGAGCGGAGAGAAACCCAACAAGTTAGCGAGATACAAGGGGAAAGGGTAAAGGAGCTATCAGCTTTCAGCCGTCAGCTATCAGATTGAAAAGTTAGCGAGATGCGAGTTGTAGGAGGCGTTTTAACGCCGAAAAAGAGATACCAGTCGTCAGAAGTTAGATTGGATTATGCCTGCGCATAGTTAAATTGAAATGCTCATCCGTAGGCGTGAAATTTATTTCGCGCGATGAGCATAAGATCTATCAGATTGAAAAGTTTGCGAGTTAGAAAGAGTAAAGGGGAAAGAGGCGAAATTCGAGTTGTAGGAGATGTATGGACTCCTCCCCCAAACAGGGTGAGTACGGTATAAAGAGATTGGACAATTACTTTTACCAATAAGGAATCCATACATGTCAAAATTTAACCTAATTAGCATCGACTTGGCAAAAAATGTTTTTCAAGTCGGTAAG
>NZ_JACDWV010000132.1:0-759 GCF_016464105.1 Pseudoalteromonas sp. bablab_jr010
CACTGGTGAAATCGACATTACCGCACCGACGATTAGCCTTGATACCTTGGCCGATAGTAATGATGTGACACCGCTCATTAGTGGGCAAACCACCGGAGCGGCAGTGGGCAGCTTAGTGCTGCTTACTATCACTGACAGTGCCGGTAATGTACAAAGTGCGACAGCGACGGTGCAAGCGGATGGCAGTTGGTCTGTTGAGCCAAGTTCGGCATTAGCCGAAGGGGATTATACCGTGGTGGCCACCGTGAGTGACGCGGCGGGTAACGAAGGCAGCGATACTGAAACAGGCACCATCGATGTGACGGCACCAACGATTAGCATTGATGCGCCAGCACTGACCAACGACAATACGCCGACGGTCACTGGCACCTCAGACTTAGCCAATACCTCACTCGCCGTGACCTTTACCGATGCTGATGGTATCAGCCATACCGTGACAGTCACCACAGATGCTTCAGGTAATTGGAGCGCCGAAGCAGGGCAAGCCTTAGCTGATGGCAACTACACAGTCAGTGCTAGTATCAGTGATGCAGCAGGTAATAACAGCAGTGCCAGTGACAGTGGTGAAGTCGACACCATTCCACCGGAGCTTGCTTTTGTGCCGACCTTCTTACTGGGTCAATTGGTGACCTTAAGTGGTACATCAGATTTACCCGCCGGTAGCACAGTGACCATCACCCAAACCTTATTAGGCGGTGGCAGTGTGACATATACGGCAACCACTGATGCCAATGGTGATTGGTCACTGACAGGATTAAC
>NZ_JACDWV010000133.1:0-80041 GCF_016464105.1 Pseudoalteromonas sp. bablab_jr010
AGTGCCTGTGAAGCGCCCAAAGGGTTGGTTTAAAAGCGATTTATACTGCGTTATTGATTTTAACAATAGAACCACTATTACTTGCAATCAATGCCTTGCCTAAATCGCTTTTAATTCCAACTGAAACTCGCATCTTGAGGTAGTTTGGGTATATTAAACCATTGCGTGTTATGGTAGTTCTAAGTGTTAAAACAGGGATTAAAAATGGACTTACGGTTAATTATAAATGGCAAAAAAGCGGCTGATGAGCAGCTTCGTGACGCCATAGGTCAATTTCGAACTCGTCAGCCACTTGCAGTGCGTGTTACTTATGAAGGCGGTGACATTGAGCGCTTTATTAATGAAGCCGTCGCAGAAGGTGTAAAACGTATTATCGTAGCTGGTGGTGATGGCACCGTTAATGAAGCCGTTAATGTATTAATGAAACTGGAAAAGTCACAACGTTTAGAGCTTGCAATTTTACCTATGGGCACAGCAAATGATTTTGCTACAGCCGCTAATATTCCTCACGGGTACTTGCCAGCACTGAAACTTGCCGCACAGGGTCAGCCGCATGCAATTGATACGGTAGAGGTTGATAAGCGTTATTTTGTGAACGTAGCCAGTGCAGGCTTTGGGGCAAAAATTACCGCAACCACACCGCCAGCACTGAAAAACTTACTCGGTGGTGGGGCGTATACCTTGGCTGGTCTTGTACAAGCGCTGAGTTTTGTACCTTACAGTGGCGAGTTAACGCTGCCTGATGGTGAACGTACTTCGGGCGATATTATTGCCGCTGCCGTATGTAATGGCCGCCAAGCGGGCGGTGGCCAGCCACTTGCGCCACATGCGTACATAAATGATGGCTTGGTTGATTTAGTGGCGTTTACATCATTTGCAATCTCAGATGTACCAGCGGTTATTGAAGAGCTCAGTAATTACCCTAACTCTTCACAACAGTGGGTAAAACGCTTTCAAGTGCCTTGGCTTGAATGGCAAACACAAACAGAAATGCCAATAAACTTAGATGGCGAGCCAATCAGCTCAAAGCAACAGCATTTTAAAGTGCATGCTGGCGCGCTAAACATGGTACTACCAGACGCTTGTCCGATGCTAAGATGAAAAATTTTGATGTTACTCGGTTTACGCTGGTTTTGCTAAGACCGCAATGCTAGATTACTTCTGTAAAAATTAAATTCTCACGCAATGGACTTTAATTTTTAACAGTTTAGGTAATTTGAATGAATCAAACAGTGGAACAAACAATGAAAAAAGTAGGATTAGTCGGTTGGCGGGGCATGGTTGGCTCTGTGTTATTAGAACGTATGCAGCAAGAAAATGATTTTTCTAATATCGACACGACTTTTTTCACCACCTCACAAACCGGTCAATTAGGCCCTGATCTTTCTGGCCCAGCTAAACCGCTTTTAGATGCTAATGATATCGCTGAGCTTGCGAAGATGGACATTATTGTCACTTGCCAAGGCGGTGACTATACCAAAGCCGTTTACCCGCAATTACGTGAATCAGGTTGGCAAGGTTATTGGATTGATGCGGCATCGGCACTGCGTATGAGTGACGACAGTATTATTGTGCTAGACCCAGTAAACAAAGACGTTATCAGTGCAGGCTTAGAGCAAGGTGTTAAAACCTATGTGGGCGGTAACTGTACCGTATCACTTATGCTATTAGCCCTAGGCGGTTTATTTGAACAAGACTTGATTGAATGGGTAAGCCCAATGACATATCAAGCGGCTTCTGGTGCAGGCGCACGCAACATGAAAGAGTTAATTGCGCAAATGGGTGCAATTCACGAAACAGTGGCAGACAAGCTTGCAGATCCAAATGCTGCGATTCTTGAGATTGATAAGTTAGTCACCGAAAAAATTGCCTCAAGCGATTTACCACAAGACCAGTTTGGTGTTCCTCTAGCTGGTAGCCTTATCCCTTGGATTGATGTACCAATGCCAAGCGGTCAAAGTAAAGAAGAGTGGAAAGCGCAAGTTGAAGCGAACAAGATTTTAGGCAGCAGTGAACAACCTATCCCTGTTGATGGCTTATGTGTTCGCATTGGTGCAATGCGTTGTCACTCACAAGCAATGACAATTAAGCTGCGCAAAGACATTAGCGTTGAGCAAATTGAAGAAATTCTTGCTTCTCACAATGAGTGGGTCAAAGTGATCCCGAATGATCGTGACATTACCGCTACAGACTTAACGCCTGTAAAAGTAACTGGCACGCTGTCTATTCCGGTAGGTCGTATTCGTAAATTAGCGATGGGCCCAGAGTATATCAGTGCGTTTACGGTTGGTGACCAACTGTTATGGGGTGCTGCTGAGCCACTGCGTCGCATGTTACGTATTATTGTCGATGGCTAGAACTGGTTTTACTTGGGTATAAAACCTTATTCAACTAACTCAGAGCTTCTGTTGAAAACTCAGCTGATTTTTACTCTGTTTCTAAATTCGCCTCGTATATAGAGGCGAATTTAGTTATTACTCGTGTATGTTATTAAAAACGATATTGAGCAGTGATACTAAAGTTTCTCGGTGCGCCATATTGAAACTGGTTATAAAACCCAATTTGGCTGTAATAACGTTTATCAAATGCGTTCTCTAAATTAGCGCGCAATGTAAGTTGTTCGTTTACGTTGTATCTTGCCATTAGTCGAAAAAGCGCATAACTTTGTTGACTAACCTCAACTGAACTTCTATCAGGCTTAGTGACATTTCTATTGATTTCACTTTGCCAATTAAAACCAGCTCCCAGTTGTAGACCACTTAGTATATTATTTAATTCATAAGTACTGAAAAGCTTTACTTGGTGTTTTGGGCTAGTGGTCGTTATCTTTTCTCCATCAGGGTCTTTTGTTTCAAATTGGCTATATCCAAAATAAACATTCCAATGCTCATTAATTGAACCATTTGCTTCAAATTCGAATCCTTGCGTTTTGGTGCCATCAATACCACGGTAAATAGGCACAGTAGTACCAGGTAATGTTTCTCCTGTTGCTTCGCCAACATTATCTTGACGGATCTCAAACACTGAAAATGAGGTGTCTAGCGCTTCTTCAAATAGGCTTGCTTTAACACCTGCTTCGTAGTTTTTTCCCTTAACAGGATCTAGGTAGCTGCCATCGGATTGAACTCTACTTTGTGGTGTGAAAATATCGGTGTAGTTAGCATACAAAGATACATTTTGCCCAACAGTATAGGTAGCGCCAATGTAACTGGTAAATTCATTATCAACTTCGTAATTATGAATGGTTCCGAAATTGTCTTGCTCAGTTTCCCAATTATCAATCCGTCCGCCTATAACCATTGAAAGCGCGTCAGTTACTTCAATATCAGAAGCAAGATATATTGCTTGTTGCTTTGTTTCTCCCCATGAGCCATACAAGATTTCATCACTCCATTGAGGGGTGGGATAAGTAAAGTTTTTATCTCTAAAATCACCCAAAGGCGGTGCTTCATTTAAAGAGCCATAATATGGGTTGGCAAACTCTTGTTTCTGCTGATTTACACCAATTAGAACTTGTTGAGAACGATCGAGTAACATAAAACGGCCCGATAATTTTAAGTCGTATGTATGTTGAGTGCGATTGCCATCAATAAATGCCAGTGAGCCAGGTATCATTCCTTCATTGGTTATTGGGTCTGGGTTACCTGTTGGCCATAACACATCATATTCTAAATCGTTATCGCCATAGATGTAGCTTGCTTTAACTTGCCAGTCATCACTAAAGTTATGTTCAATCGTGGCAAAGCTGTTCAACGCTTTGGTTTTAGATGATGCCCAGCGAGGAGCAGTTGATGTGTGGTGACTGTAATTAGTTCTATTACCTTGGTTGTCAAATAGCGGTAATCCACCAGACATTGAGCCTTCAGGCTTGGTATCTTGATAATCAGTTCCTAAGGTTAGTAATGTGTCACGACCTAAATCTGCTTCAATAATACCGTAAAGGGTTTGTCTTTGTTGCTCGTAACGATGCTGATAACTTTCGCGATCTTGATATGCTATGACCACTCGACCTCGAACGCTTGCGTCTTGATTAAAACCTCCCGATAAGTCAACAATACCGCGTAACTGTTGCCATGAACCAATACTTAGGCTTACGTTTGCTTGAAATTGTTCTGTCGGACGCTTACGCACTAAATTGATAGCTGCCGATGGACTGCCCGCACCTAACATCAAACCAGTTGCTCCGCGAACAACTTCTATGCGCTGATAAATTGCGCTATCCATTAAGTTGTCACCATAGTTAAAGCGTGTATCGTAGGTTGTCGCCACACCGTCATACAAAATACTACTTACGCCAATACCGCGGGCACTGATTGAGTATCGGTCGTTGTCAGAAGGGCGGGTATTAATCCCCGCTACGCTGTTCATCACTTCAATAACAGAGTTTAGTTGTTGATCTTTTATCGCTTGCTCAGTCACGACTGTGGTTGATTGTGGTGTTTCAAGAAATGATAACTCTAAACCCGTTGCGGTACTCATTTGCTCAACTTTATAGCTTTGAGCATTGTTTTGTTCACCCACGACTGTGAGTACTTCCATATCGTGATGCTTTTTTTGCTCAGCCTGTAAAGATTGACTAAATATCGCTAAACAAGAAAGTGCGACAGGCGTGAGTTTAAAGTAGTTAGTCTTTGTCATTTTTTATCCGTAGTCCTATTACGTCTTTAAATAGTGAGGCCTATGCTTAGGCTATTGTTGTGTCATGTTGAAAGTCATGACGAGTGGAAAATCATGGAGTGGGCTTATGATATCCCCAGCAAAACGGAGGTTTTTCTTTTTAGATAGTTGGAATCATTAATCCATAGATATTGCGGCAGTTTAAAAATTTCCATTGTGTATATCCTTTAACATTGATTTAGTAACCAAGAGATAAGAAGAGTTTTTCTTCAGTCTCCAATTAATTAAAATCCGCAACACCCTGTACCGATTAATGGGAATATACCACTCAATGAACAGTAATGTAAATCATTATCATTTATTGGGTGTGTAGTTAAAAGGCCTTTTGATTTGTTAGTTTTTTCGAATTGGTTAAAGGACATAACATTATTTGTGATTTAAATCGTGGCTAAAGGCTAGTAGAAAACTCTTGATCAATTACAATGTTAGATTCAAGCAATCGGAGCAATTTTTAATAAATTGAGAAAAGCATGCACACACCCAACAAGTGGAAAATGACACCAGAGCGAGTATCGCAGTTTATCAAAACCTACAGCTTTGCATTAATGGTTGATAGTGAGTTTGAGGCAACCCATCTACCATTAGTGTATAAACCCGATGAGGGCGAGTTTGGTACCTTATATGGTCATGTGTCACGGGCTAATCGTCATGGCAAAAGCTTGCAAGATACCCGTGTATTAGTGGTTTTTAATGGCCCACATAGTTATATTTCACCCACTTGGTATAGTGAGAAGCCAGCTGTATCGACCTGGAACTACGCTGCGGTGCATGCCCAAGGCATAGTAGAATACCTTGATGATGACAACACCTTAGCCTGCCTAAATGAGTTAATTAGCCAATACGAGCCAAGTATTTTAAACGACACCAGTTTGTTACCAGCTGATTATCAAGCCAAATTACTGCGTGGCATAGTGGGTATTAAAATCGAACTTGACTCAATTCAGGCAAAAGAGAAGTTAGGCCAGCATAAGTCGGCGGCGGATCAACAAGGTGTTTTAACAGGGTTAAAAGCAGATAAACACCCTGATGCCCAAGCTTTACTTTGCTATATGCTTAAACATGAAGTAGGAATAGGCAGCTAATTTGCATCCAGCAAATGCTGCCAATTGGTTGGAAAGTATCTAGCAATACTTTGTTAAAAGCATGTTAATTACTAAAACTAAAGTTAGTACATTCCACGTGTATGTCAACTAAATGTCATATTTTTAACAGGTAAGTTTTGAGTAAAAGTAAGCATAGGGGTATAAATTTCACGTTAACTTTATGTGGTCAAGCTTGCTTTGCCCCATAAAAATAAACACTTAATTATTTGCTGAACTTCCAAGGCCTCACTATATTTTCTTAAGTGCTTAGTTGGAAGTTGGCTATGAACATTTCAAAAAAATTAAAACTCGCCTTTGCGTCAGCAATTGCGCTGCCGTTGATCATTATTGCTGTGCTTGTAATTACACAAACAAGACAACAAGCCCTCGATAGTTTCGCCGAGCTTAGTCAAAGAGAAGCGAAACAAGTTGATAACGGTATCAGTATGTTTTTTGCTGAAATAGAGAAAAACGTCAATTATCTTGCATCCCATTCCGCTATCTTAGACGCCAAGCAAGGTGTTAAAACCCATATGCAATCACCTAGTGCAGAAAAGCTTGATCATCTAAGTGGTAGTAACATCGAAAAAAACGCCTTTCGTTTATTTGATCACTTTGGTGCCACCCACCCGGGACTTGCTTATATCTATATGGGGAATGAGCAAGGTGGTTATATTCAATGGCCAGAGGGTGAAGTTACAGCGAATTATGACCCAAGAGTAAGGCCTTGGTACGAAACTGGCAAAGCAGCAAATGGTAAAACGGTAAGAACCAATGCCTATTATTGGGCAGCAGATGACATGGTAATTGTTTCTACTGTTAAAGCGATTAAGGAAGCGGGGGAGCTTATTGGTGTACAGGGCATGGATGTATCCTTGCAGGGCCTTACCGATATTATTGCGAACATTAAACTTGGTGAAACTGGCTATTTAATGTTGATTGAAGATAGTGGCAATGTACTCGTTGACGTTAAAAATGCTGATTACAGGTTTAAGCAGCTAGCACAAGTCAATAACGGAAAATACAAACAGCTCGCTGAAAATAATCAGGGTCAATTTGAAATTGACATTAATGGCAAAGATTACTTAGCGAATATTTACACCTCGCAAAAACTAGGCTGGAAATTTATAGGCTTAGTAGAAAAATCTGAAGTAATGAGTGGCGCAAATGCAATGACGATTACTATTTTAGTCATCAGTGCAATCTTGATTGCTGTATTCATTCTTGTAGCTAGCTATATTTCTAAATTAATTTCTGCACCTATTGTTGAAGTGAGTGATGGTCTAACTGAAATATCGCAAGGTGGTGGTGACTTAACAAAGCGGTTAGTGATTAAAACACGCGATGAAACGGCCAAACTGGCTAACAGCTTTAATTTATTTTTGAATTTGATTTCTGATTTAGTCACGCAAATTAATGAGTGTGCGCAAAATGTGAGTGATACCTCGGCGCAAACGTCATCACAAGCAGCGCAATTATCTGGCTCAACATCTCAGCAACAACAAGCCCTCGAAATGGCGGCCACAGCGATTAATGAAATGGCAGCGACAGCCAATGAAGTCTCTGCCAGTTGTGCCAATGCAGCCGAACTTGCATCGCAAACACAACAGGCCTCTGAGCTTGGACAAAGTGTTATATCTAAAACGGTTGATAGCGTTGTATCTCTATCTAAGGTGATCACCAAAGCAACTAAAGATATAAACCAACTCGATGCTGAAAGTGAAAATATCATGTCGATTTTAAGCGTGATAAGAGGCATCGCAGAGCAAACCAATTTGTTAGCTTTAAATGCAGCAATTGAAGCGGCGAGGGCGGGTGAGCATGGTCGAGGTTTTGCAGTTGTCGCAGATGAGGTGCGTGCGTTATCACAAAGAACCTCAGAATCGACAGAAGAAATAGCAAGTCAGTTAGATACGTTGCGCAAGATGTCTGATCAAGTGTCAAAAGAGATGACAACCAGCTTAGATCGCACAAACAAAACAGTGGAGTTAGCCCATTCAGCACAACAGCAATTTAGCGAAATAACAGCGTCTATCGTCAATATCAGCGATTTAAATACACAGATTGCCACTGCAGCTGAAGAGCAACAGCATGTAGCAGAAGACATTAACCGCAATGTTGTTGAAATAAAAAATGCGGCTGATGATGTAAGCGAAATTGCCCATAGTGCCAGAGGCAATGGTGACAAACTAAACCTGTTATCGAAAACTCTAAATGATTTAGTGGGTAAGTTTAAAGTGTAAAATACTCTTTGTTTCATATACTTTGCATGCTTTAATGGAATAAATAACTAAAGCGTGTAACGAATCATTTTGTTATTTGATTAGAGAACACAAGGCACAAAACTCCTATAAAATGGCAAATAATGAAAATAGATAGTGTGAACGCTGAAGATTACCCAGAGCTACTTGCTGTATGGGAAAACTCAGTTCGAGCAACCCATGATTTTATAACAGAAGACGACATCGCTTTTTTTAAGCCAATTATTATCGAGCAAGCGTTTCCGAATGTGACTTTAAAGTGCATTAAGGATGAGCATCAGGCAATTTTAGGCTTTATAGGCGTACATGAATGCAAAATAGAAATGTTGTTCATTTCAGATGCCGCAAGAGGTAAGGGCATAGGTAAAGCACTACTCAACTATGCAGTTGAGCAATTAGCTGCCAACAAAGTGGATGTTAATGAGCAAAACCCACTTGCGGTTGGATTTTATCAACATAGGGGCTTTAAAATTGCCTCACGCTCGCCCTTAGATGATATGGGCAAACCATTCCCAATATTGCACATGGAAATCGTGTAGGAACGGCTTCAGCCGTGAATTTAGATGTTCGGCGTTGAAACGCCTCCTACAAACTCTTACTAAATTTACTGTCGTCACTTATCTTTTGCTTAATTTAATGAACACGATATGCTGAAGCAGCGAATAAAGCATTACATGGGAGTAGCAAATGAATCTCAATCAGGTGACGTTACCTGTAAAGGATATGAATGAAGCGGTGGCTTTTTACTTAACACTAGGAATGATTCAGATAGTGGATACTCCGCATTACGCACGCTTTCAATGCCCTGATGGTGATGCCACATTTTCGCTGTCATTAGAAACTGAAGAATTTAGTAATAGTGCGGTAATATATTTTGAACATGAGCAGCTCGATGAGCTCTATGCAAGCCTTGTTGAAAAAGGCATTCGCTTTGAACAGCCACCTACTGCCCAGCGTTATTTATGGACGGAAGCAATTCTAAAAGACCCATCAGGGAATAAAATTAAATTGTATTGGGCGGGAGAAAACCGCTTAGACCCACCATGGAAGGTAGAAAAGAGAGGATGATATGTAATGAATATTACAGCAAAAGTTACATTCTTATTCTTAGATCGCCCCCCTCATGCATTTAGATATACTGGAAGTGGTTGTTACACTCGAATTTCGTATTTGAACCGTGTTGATACCAGCTGTAGACTTATTTTTGAAGAGGGTAAAGAGTTCTTTGATGGAGAAACTGCTGATATATTTATAGAAGTGTTGGATTCATCTGCTCATCAAGGTATGTATATTGGTATGCCTATTGAATTTTTTATATGTCATACAAAAATAGCAGAAGGCCAGATATCAAGCTTATTTTGAGAGTAATCCATGAATTTAAACAAGTGCTTTGAGGTTAAATGGTGGGCTATATAACATTTATAAATAAATGCACAGGTATTATTGAATTGGGTTTGCTAGAGCATCCAGCTGCTCAAGAACAAGTGAAAGCTATAAAAGAAGAGATTATCGAGTTGGATCGTAAATATTCAGGTTGAGTTCGATTGCAAAAAGCTGCTTCATTTTTATAAATTTAAGTAGAGGCGCTAGGGTCTAGGTCCTAGCGCCTAATAGCTAAAAACAATTATTTAAAAACCTTACTGCTTTTCTTTCAGTAGTTGTTTTAGTTCAGCCATTTCAGCTTGCAGCTGAGCTATTTGCCCTTTGGTTGCGGGCATGTCGGCATCAGATGTTTGCTCTTCACGGGCGTTACGATGCTCTTCAGACATAACTTCTAAAATAGCACCAACCATCATGTTTAAAAATACAAAGGCTGTTAAAAAGATGAAGGTTAGATAAAAAATCCAGCTGAGCTCATATACAGCCATCGTTTCATACATAACATCGGTCCAATCCTCAAACGTGGCAATCCTGAATAGGGTGAGCATAGAAATAGACACATCGCCCCACAGTACTGGGTTGATGTCAGCAAACAGCATGCTACCCATGGCGGCATAAATATAGAAGATCACGAACATGAGCAGGGCAATATAGCCCATTTGTGGAATGGCTTTTAAAAGCGAGTTAACCAGCAGTCTAAGCTCTGGGATCATAGATACAAGTCGCAACACGCGGAAAATACGCAGTAATCGAGCGATAAAAATTGTTGAGCCAGCAGCAGGGTAAAGGCTGCCCACCACGATTATAAAATCGAAGATATTCCAGCCTTTGCTGAAAAAGTCTTTAAAGCCTCGGCTTGCGATAAAGCGGATCACCAGTTCAACTAAAAAGAATACCGTGATACCTAAGTCCATCCAATGTAAGGCAAGCTCAACTGTTGGATGTAACGAATAGGTGTGTGCCCCCACAGTTAGTGCTGAAATAACAATGACAGCAATAACAAATGATTGAAAAATTTTACTTTTATCGATACGCTGAAACAGCTGTTGTAACTGCGACAACATCATATAGAACCCTTTGGTTGTAATATTTAAACCCACGCAATATACAGGAAATTGCAGCACCAATGTATAACTACATGAAGGAAATTTAATGTTTTTTAACGCTTTAAAATTAGCCGTGATTGCAACGCTTGCTGTGGTTGTATCAGCGTGTAGCTCTGATGCCCGTTATCATGAAATTCAATCAGCACGTTTAAGTGAATGCAATTATTTGGCAGATAAAGAATACCATGAGTGTGTTAAACGCCAGCAAGACAGTTACGAAGAATTTAAAAAACAACAAGCAGAACATGACTAAAACAGAAAAGCGTCTAGATAAGACTATTCGAGTTGCTTTAACGCAAGCGTGCGAACTAGCAAAAGAGCACGTACACGAATTTTCATGGTTAACGCATACTGCTGATCTAAAAAAGCTACCGCAATCACTAAAAGTCAGTTGTTATTGTAAAGAGCTGCCGATAACCGCTGAGCAAACCCAGTTAATTAGCAGTCTAATTATCAAAGAATTGAGTGCAAAAGATTTAGCTATCAATGTAAAAGCAATTTCATTTTTAAAGGAATAATAATGTACTTAAATTTAGACCCTAAACAGATGGTTAGATTAAACCTAGCTCTTGCTGTGTTATTTATTTGTGTAGGTGTGTACAGCTTGCAATCAGACTCATTACCTATTTCAAGTTTTACCGGTTTTATATTTGCAATTGCTTTTATGGTGCAAGCCTATCGCTCAACAGAAAAATTTGCAGCCAAAACAGCCCTTAGTAAAACACTCATGACAACAGACACGAGCTTAACGGTTAAGCAGGTTTATTATGGCGAGCAAGAAAAGACTCTTGAATTAAGCCGTATAACGCAACTGAAAGTTGCTGATAACTATTTAGCCGTCATATTAGATAACAACGGCCAAGGTTATGACTTTCAAATAAAAGGTAAAGCTGAAGCCATCACTGAACGTTTAAATGAGATTTTGCCAAAGGCGCTGCTTAAAAACAGCCCAATCAAACAGGTTTAATTTGGTAAGCCAGCTGCAAATGGCTATAATCGGCAAAAATTATTGAAAGAGATATAGCAATGGCAGTGCCTACGCGTTCACAAATTTCAATTGGCTGCGAAGTCAACATTGTATTAAAACAAGATCAACGAACAGGTCAGTTAACTCAAGGTGTGGTATCACGTATTTTAACTAAATCACCAAATCACCCGCATGGTATTAAAGTACAGCTTGATGATGGTCAAGTAGGGCGCGTGAAAGAGATTTTATCATGAGTGTTTTAAGCGAAAGTGAATTTTGGCAACTCGTAACCGCCGAAGATAAAACTGCCGAGCCTGAGTCTGTTTGTAATGCATTAAAAGCAAAGCTTACTGATTTATCTGACCAACAGCTGATGGAATTTGATAAGCAGTTTAACCTATGTATGCGCAAAGCTTATACCTGGGATTTATTTGGCGCTGCATATGTGATGGCCGGATGTAACGACGATTATGGCTTTTCTGAGTTTTTATGTTGGCTTATTTCACGTGGTGAACAGGCTTTTTTGAAAGCGCTTGAAAACCCAGACTCAATTGCTGAGTGTACGCCTGTTTATCATTTAAACGAGCAGCCTTACCCGTATTTAGATGAGTACGATTTAATTGCCGGTATGCTTTACGAAGAGCGTAATGATGACGAATTACCCTTTGTACCATCTGGCCTTGAGCAACCAAAAGGTAAACGCTTTAAAGATAAGGCCAAGTTTTTAAAGCAAACCTATCCAAATTTATACGCCAAATATTGGCAACAACCGAACTAATTAAAAGCACCTAAGGGTGCTTTTTTATGCGCTAATACTTACTTTTCTATAGCTTTCAGAAATTTTTAGTACCTATATTTAATCATTTTGTGGTATCTTATTCACGCTATATTCAGCTAATTTAACAATATAAATCAGCAAGCTAAGTTTAATTAGTTTGCTTAACACATATCAAAGGAAATGACAGTGTCAGAAAACGTATATCAAGCACCAGAAGCAAACCTTGCTACAGCGTCAACAGAAACAACTACCTTAAGCATGAAAGAAATCTTATTTTCTTTTAAAGGACGTATTCCTCGTAAGACTTATTGGTATTCTTTCTTAGGTATTATTGTAGCTTCATTTGTTTTTATGTTCGTAGTTGCATTATTAACAGGTGGTAATGAAACAGCAATCTCTGTAATCACACTCATCTTTTATATCCCGCTTATGTGGGTTTCGCTTGCGGTTCAAGTTAAACGCTGGCACGACCGTAATAAATCAGGTTGGTGGGTACTGATTGGCTTAGTTCCACTGATTGGTGGTATTTGGGCGTTAATCGAAAATGGCTTTTTAGCAGGTGATGAAGCTGAGAACCGTTTCGGTAAACCTACTAGCTTGTAAGCTTTACTGTGTGCTCTGAATATCAGAGCACACAAAACAAACGTGTCTAATGAAGCATTTAACAACGATTCAAATAGCTAGATTTATTATCAGCTTTAGTTGGCTTTATCATGGGCTGATGCCAAAACTAATTCATATTGCTCCTCTTGAATTAAAAATGACGGCCAGTTTTGGTTTTAATGCTGAAATCTCAACGCTCATCACCCGAGCAGCTGGCATAGGTGAAATTATATTTGCCGTGCTGTTCTTTATTTTTTATCGTTCAATCTTTATCAATATTCTCAATATCGCCGCTTTAGTTGGGCTAGCGCTGTTTGTTGCCGTTTTACAACCCGCACTTTTAATCGAAGCGTTTAATCCTGTGACCACAAATCTTGCCATGATCGCCTTTAGTCTTGTACTCATTAAAGAGCAAAAAGCTTTAAACAAAAACACTAGACCGAGTAACAACGCTTAATTTCGTCAATCATGGCATTTGCTAAAGGCGAGCTGGCATTTGTTTTTGAGGTGATCAATACCACAGGAATATCGTAGTGATATTTACTCGGTTGAATAGCTTTAAAAATACCTTTATCGACCCAGAACTGTGCGTAGTGATCGGGTAAATAACCAATAAACTCACCCGATAAAATTAAATGTGCAATACCTTCATCATGATAAGCAACAGCACTATTTTGATAGTTTAAACCGTCGTTTCGGCTTTCTTTATCACGCATGTAGTTACTGGTAATGACTTCGGCTTCTTTAATGAGCTTATCTATTTGTTTGTCTTCACACTCAAATAATGGGTGACCGACTGCGCAATACAAAAAGTTAGTTTCGTTATGTAGGGCTGTGTAATTAAGTCCGCGAATATGATGGCGGCTAACACCAATCCCCACCAACGAGCGGCCATTGGCTACTGCGGTTTCTACCTCTCGTGCCTCGCACACATTAATATCGAACTGAATGTTTTTACCTTTGCCTTTTAATCTTGCTATCGCGCGGGGAATGGCACAACGCGGGTCGCTGACCATGGTATCTATCATGGCAATACTTAAACGTCCCGATAACTCGTTTTTAGAGCTTGCTACGGTATTAGCAAAGGCTTCGCATTGCTGAAGCAGTTCTATCGATGCCTGATAAGTGATGGCGCCAGCGTCTGTAATTTCAAAACCACTGCGGCCACGTTTACATAATTTAATACCAAGCCTTACTTCTAAATCTGATAAATGCGCACTGATGGTGGAGCGGCCAATATTCAAACGTGACTCTGCGGCTGAAAGCCCGCCACACTCAACAATTGCTACAAAAACGCGCAATAAGCGCAGGTCTACGTCATGAACTTGCATAGCTCTTCTTTAAGTTCGATAAATCTGGAATGAATAACGATAATTATGCATTTGTAAAACAACTAGAGCAAGCTAGACTCCACCTAAATAAAACTTAATCCTGTTCTTTAGGAGTTATAAATGACATTTAAGTATGGTGTTGACCAATTAACGTTAGATAGCGTTAATGCTATTGCAGCCGGTACGTTACAGGCAGAGCTTTGCCAAGAAGCAATTGATAAAATTAATAAAAGCCGCCAAAACGTAGACAAAATGGCTGCCTCAGATAAAGCCATTTATGGTATCAATACGGGCTTTGGCCCATTGTGTGATACACAAATTTCTCCAGAAGAAACTAACCTTTTACAAAAGAACTTATTGATCACACACGCTGTTGGTGTGGGTGAGCCAATCGCTAAACCGATTTCAAAGCTGATGCTAATCACCAAAGTACACGCATTAAGCCAAGGTTTTTCAGGTATTCGTTTAACCGTTGTTGAGCGTATGCTTAAGTTTATTGAACTTGATATTATCCCTGTTGTACCAGAGCAAGGCTCAGTTGGCGCGTCAGGCGATTTAGCACCGTTATCACACTTATTCTTACCTCTTTTAGGTGAAGGAGAGTTTTGGGTAAACGACACAATCAAGCCAGCAGCAGACGTATTAAAAGAGCATGGTTTAGCGCCTTTAGATTTACATGCTAAAGAAGGCCTAGCATTAATTAACGGTACTCAGTTTATTTTATCGCATGCCATTACTGCGCTTACTAAAATGCGTTACTTATTAGACCTTGCAGATATCGCAGGTGCTATGAGCATTGAAGGTATGCAAGGTAGCGAATCACCGTTCCGTAAAGAGTTACATGTAATTCGTGCTTTTAAAGGTAACGTAGAAGTTGCAGCGCGCATGCGTAGCTTTTTTGCAGGCTCTGAAAACATGGCTTCACACACTGATTGTGACCGTGTTCAAGACCCTTACTCACTGCGTTGTATTCCACAAGTTCATGGTGCATCGCGTAACGCGTACTACCATTTAAAAGAGCTTGCTGAAACAGAAATGAACTCTGTAACAGATAACCCAATTGTGATCAGCGAAGAAGAAGCCATTTCGGGTGGTGGTTTCCACGGCCAACCACTTGCTATGGTATTAGATTACGCATCAATCGCAGCGGCAGAGCTTGGTAACATTGCTGATCGTCGTTGTTACTTACTGCTTGAGGGCTTACACGGCTTACCACGTTTGTTAACGACATCGGGTGGCTTAAACTCTGGCATGATGATCCCGCAATATGTGACTGCGGCATTGGTAACAGAAAATAAATCATTGTGTTTCCCACCATCAGCAGACAGCGTACCAACATCAATGGGCCAAGAAGATCACGTATCTATGGGTAGTATCTCTGGTCGCAAGTTAAACCAGATTTTAGGTAACCTTGATAAAATCTTTGCTATTGAGCTGATGTATGCAGCGCAAGCAATCGAATTTAGACGTCCTAACAAGTGTTCAGACATCATCGAAGAAAACTTTGCGCTCATTCGCAGCAAAGTTGCCAAACTAGAAGAAGACCGCTTACTTAAGCCAGACATTGATGCCATGGTAGAACTTGTTAAATCGCAAGCGTTTAAAGTTAACTAAGGGAGCAAATAATGACTTTTCAAGAACAAATTAAGCAAGGTATCCCAAGCGTATTACCAGAGCCAAAACCGTATCCAAGTGATGCAAACCGAGCTCCAAAACGTAAAGACATTTTATCGGCTGACGAAAAGCAATTAGCGATTCGTAACGCATTGCGTTATTTCCCTAAAGAATGGCACACCGAATTAGCCGCTGAATTTGCCGCTGAGCTTAAGCAATTTGGCCGTATTTACATGTATCGCTTTAAGCCTAACTATGAGCTTAAAGCGCGCTCAATTAGCGATTACCCGGCTAAATGCGAACAAGCTGCCGCGATCATGTTAATGATCGACAATAACCTTGATCCTGCAGTAGCACAGCATCCTGAAGAGCTAATCACTTACGGTGGTAACGGTGCGGTATTCCAAAACTGGGCGCAGTACTTATTAACTATGAAGTACTTAAGCGAAATGGAAGAAGACCAAACGCTACACATGTACTCGGGTCACCCTATGGGGTTATTTCCATCATCAGTTGAAGCACCGCGCGTGGTTGTGACAAACGGTATGATGATCCCGAACTATTCAAAGCCGGATGACTGGGAAAAATTCAATGCACTGGGTGTAACTCAATACGGTCAAATGACTGCGGGTTCATTTATGTACATTGGCCCACAAGGTATTGTTCACGGTACAACCATTACGGTAATGAATGCGTTCCGTAAAGTGCTCGAAAAAGGCGAATCACCAAAAGGTAAGATCTTTTTAACTGCTGGTTTAGGCGGTATGAGTGGTGCTCAGCCTAAAGCGGGTAACATTGCTAACTGTATCACCGTATGTGCTGAGGTTAACCCTAAGGCGGCTATTAAGCGTCATCAACAAGGTTGGGTTGATGAGCTAATTGATAACATGCCAGAGCTTGTTGAGCGTGTACGTACGGCACAGCAAAATGAAGAAGTGGTTTCAATTGCCTTTATCGGTAACGTGGTTGATGTATGGGAAAGCTTCTTAGCAGAAGATATTTTCATTCACTTAGGTTCAGACCAAACTTCACTTCATAACCCTTGGTCAGGCGGTTACTACCCGGTTGATATCAGCTATGAAGAGTCAAATCGTTTAATTCGTGAAGAGCCAGAAGTATTTAAAGAAAAAGTACAAGCGACGCTTAAACGCCACGCCGATGCTGTTAACAAACACACGGCAAAAGGTACTTACTTCTTTGATTACGGTAATGCGTTCTTGCTAGAAGCATCACGCGCTGGTGGCGATGTAATGGCTGAAAACGGTATTGATTTTAAATACCCATCGTACGTACAAGATATTCTTGGCCCAATGTGTTTTGACTACGGTTTTGGCCCGTTCCGCTGGGTATGTACATCAGGTAAACCAGAAGATCTTGATAAAACAGATGCGATTGCTGCAGACGTTTTAAATAAAATCATGGCAGACTCGCCTGAAGAGATCCAACAGCAAATGCAAGACAACATCACGTGGATCAAAGATGCGAAGCAGAACAAGCTCGTAGTTGGTTCGCAAGCTCGTATTCTTTATGCAGACGCGCAAGGCCGCGCTGAAATCGCTAAAGCCTTTAATGATGCTATTAATCGTGGCGAAATTGGTCCGGTTGTTCTTGGGCGTGACCACCATGACGTAAGTGGTACTGATTCACCTTTCCGTGAAACATCAAACATTTATGATGGTAGCCGCTTCACAGCAGATATGGCGATTCACAATGTAATTGGTGATGGTTTCCGCGGTGCTACTTGGGTATCTATCCACAATGGTGGCGGTGTTGGCTGGGGCGAAGTGATCAACGGCGGTTTTGGTATGCTACTCGATGGTAGTGAAGCTGCCGAGCGTCGTTTGAAATCTATGCTCTTATTTGATGTAAACAACGGTATTGCTCGTCGTAGTTGGGCGCGTAACGAAGAAGCTAATTTTGCGATTAAACGTGAAATGGCTCGTACCCCTAAACTTAAAGTGACCTTGTCTAATAACGTTGATGATGATGTTTTATCAAACTTAGACTTCTAAGTTGTGTCAATGCAAAAAGGCCATGTTGTAAGCGCAACATGGCCTTTTTTATTGCCAAAAAATATTAAATAGCGCATCGTTTGGGAGGCGTTTTTACGCCGAACATCTAAGGTTCACGGCTGAAGCCGTTCCTACGTGAAAATTTCCACGGTTTTTGTCGCCATAAATGACGACCTACATGGGCACCAGTGTAGGCGTGAAACTTGTTTCGCGCGTTTGTATTTAAAAAGTAGCAGTATAAAGCTACTGCTACTTAAGGTGCATGGCCTCAAAGATCATTGACTCGCAACTTTAATCATCTTTCTTAGCTTTTTTCGCGAGAATTTCGACTTCGGCTTTTTCGGTTACACCTGCCATACTCAGGGCTGTGCTGCCTACCGATTCATATTCAAGTTTGATTTTATCGAGTTTGGCGTCGTTTTTGTCTGGTAAACTTAAGCTACGTGATGACATTCCTTTGGTTAAAACACCAAGGTTATCAAACACCTTTTCTTCACCGGTATTCATAATAACTTTAATTTTCTTAAGATTCACAGTGCCATGAGTACATTTAATTTTAATATGGCTGTAACGACTGCTAGTGATTGGGTTAACAGTATCGGTTTCGCTTTTGTAGCTTACCTTTTTCTCGGCAATCGATTTCCATTCGTCATCACTCGCCAGGCTTTGCATGCTTGTTAAAGCAAGAAATGTCGTTAAGGTAATTAGTTTGATTAATTTCATAAGATTCCCTCCAAAAATGTCAATTTAAAATTTATAGCATATAAACAGCTTCGTTTCCTATGAGAAGTTAAATCACAGAACTAATTTCATGTTTTAGTCGTATTAACTAGTAGGTAATTAATTCACCAACCATAATCAGCATGCTATGCTAGTTAAGTGTCTATAAGTTTATGGATTTTCAATGAGATATTACTTTTGTTTAGTGTTTTTTTTGTTTTCAACATCGTCTTATGCAAGTGCTTTGCTTGATGTAAAGCCAAGCAATAAAACGCAGTTCTTGGCTTTGATAAAAGATAAACAAGGCAATTATAAAGTAAAAGAGGGTAGTGATGCGGTTTGCCAAAACGCATCCTTTTCATTGATAAAAGAGCCTACGCAAGGCTTTAGGTTAGGAACGTTAATCGACTTTAGTGACTTACATAACGGAACCCAGGTGAAGAAGATCCCTAACTATTGTGTTGTCAGTTCGAAGTTAAAATACTTTGTAGATGGTATTGTTAGAACTAAGCGCTACTTTCGCTGTGATAATGAGGACGACAACGGTTCAACAACTGAAGATTTGCGTTTTAAAGATAATGGCATTATCACTTATACACTGAGTAAACCTGACGTGTCTTGTGTGTTTGAAAAGCAATAATAGTTTGCCTCATACAATTTTAAGCCTATGATGGCTTTATTTTTTAACTGATAATTCTATGACTAGCCAATTTATTCAAGCATTTTTAGTGCTTGCTGCTTTTTATATAGCAAGCCTTATTATTGACCGCGCTATTAAACAGTTTCAACGTCGCTTTGATTCAACCGCTCTTGAAACTTTCCGGCTGATTTCTAACTCGCAGCGCGCTATTTTATTATTCATTGGTATTGTGCTGGCATTATCGAAACTGGGTTTTGACGTAGCCGCGTTAGTTGCCGGTTTAGGCCTAACAGGCTTTGCTTTGGGTTTTGCGTTGAAGGATGCTATTTCAAACCTAGTAGCAGGTGTCATGATTGTGCTTTATAAACCCATTAAGCTTGGTAATTACATTGAAGTGAGTAATTCAAAGGGCACAGTGATTGACCTTAATTTGCGCTATATCACAATTAAAGGCGAGGGAGCGGTGCATTTAATTCCTAATTCTTTGATTTTAAGTAATAAAGTGTCAATCATTGATCGCGATGACGATTAATCACAAATTTCAGCCATAAAAAAAGCAGCCTAGGCTGCTTTTTTAAGTTTTAGCAAATTACATTTGAGATTGCAGGTAATTCTCAAGCCCTGCGGTTTTGATTAACTGCTGCTGTGTTTCAAGCCAATCAATCTGTTCTTCTTGCTCATTTAAGATGTTATCTAGCGCTTCACGGCTGATGTAATCTTTTTTCTCTTCAGCAAGTTTAATTGCCGCTTTAAGATCAGGTAATGAATCAAGTTCAAAGCTCATATTCGCTTCGATCATTTCTTCAGAGTTTTCACCTATACGTAGGCGGCCTAAATCTTGTAGGTTTGGTAAACCTTCTAAAAACAAAATACGCTCAATTAAACGGTCGGCGTTTTTCATTTTTTGAATAGATACTTTGTAATCAGCTTTGTCTAGTTTTGAGAAGCCAAAATCTTTAAACATACGAGCGTGTAAAAAGTATTGGTTAATACCTACTAATTCATTCGCTAATACTTTATTAAGTGCAGCAATGACGCTTTTATCACCTTTCATACAATTAGCCTCTATTCGCCCATTTGAGATTGATGGTAGTTTTGGCTACCAATTTTGTCGATTAGACCAAGTTGTTGTTCTAACCAGTAAACATGATCTTCTTCTGTATCAAACAATAGCTTCTCAAGCACTTCGCGTGATTGATAGTCTTTTTCTTGTTCACAGATAGCAATGGCTTCTTTAACACAGTCAACCACTTCTAGTTCAAGTGTTAAATCATTTTGCATCATGCTCTTTACGTCTGAGCCAATTAAAAGGTCACGACGCTTAGTCATGTTTGGTACGCCTTCTAAAAACAGAATACGTTTGATCAACCAATCAGCGTGATCTTTTTCTTCTTCCATTTCGTGGTTAAGGCGCTCATACAGCTTATTTAGGCCCCAATCGTCATACATACGAGAATGAATAAAGTATTGATCTATAGCAGCTAATTCGTTTGCGAGTAGTTTGTTAAAACTATCTATGACTTTTTGGTTACCTTTCATAATGCTGTCCTCAAATTCCAAGTTGCGGTAATTGTAGTATATAAAAACAAGATTGCAAACTTTTTCCTTTGTAAATCAGTTGTTTACTATTGATTGTGATTCTCGTTTAAGTTTGCGTTAATGGTTGATAAATGAACAGTTTATCGTTTCTATTTTTAAATGAAAAAAGCCCTTACTAAGAAGGGCTTGTTGTTCTAAACAAAGTTTAATTTAGAAACTATAGGTTGCACCAAGTGTCACAGTGGTACCTAAACCTTTAATGTTATAGCCACCGTAGGTGTATGACTGGGCACGGGCAGGGTAGTAATCATTGTTAAATAGGTTTTCTACCCCCATAAACGCTTGCCAGTTATCGCTAAAGTTATAGCGACCGCTTAGGTTAAATAGGTTGTAACTGCTAATTGGCCCTTGGTCGCCAACATAATCACCGTCTGTATTTGGTTCAAAGCGTTTGCGTGAACCCACATATAAATAACTCACCGTCAGTGATAATTCATCATTAGGCTGCCAGTTTAAATTTGCAGTGCCTTTAGGTGGGCTTATTTGGCGCGAACCCAAGTAAATGTCGTCTTCGGTGTTTTTACCTTCAACATAGCTGTAAGTTGCAACCAGTTTTAGAGTTGGATTAATTTTATAATCAACCAGTGTTTCGTAGCCCCAAATCTCTTGCGGTGCACGTACCGGCTCATACACACCGGTTACTTCATTAAAGCTGTTTGTGGTGCCAAACTCTGATGTACTGCGATAGGCTGCAAATTCAAAACGTAAGTCATCAAACTGTGAGGTAAAACCAATTTCATAGTTATCGATGATTGATGCTTCTGTTTGAATTAAGCCAATATCATTTACCGTTGCTGCACGTAATAGGCGGCCAATATCTGAGATATCAGAGCCTTGTGAATAATTGGCAAACGGGCTGAAGGCCTCAAGTAAATTGTATTTCACACCTACATTATAAGTGGTTGCATCATAATCTATGGTGTCACCCTTTACACTAAGCGGCACTGAGCACTGTGTTTCTGAGCGGCAAAGCTTTAAGGTTTCATAGTCATCAACGGTTAAATCAATGCTCTCTTGGCGCACACCCGCTTTAATAACTAAATCATTATTGATAACCCATTTTGTTTGTAAAAAGCCAGCAAGGCTTTCCATATCCATTTCTGGTACCCAAACACGGCCATCTACAAGTGGCTGAGACGTCACATCATTCAGTGCATCTAGGCCATAAATGAAGGTAGCTTCAACATTGTCAAAATCAACAAGGGTATTAAAGGTAGCGCGCGCTCCTTTCTTTTCAGAGCGAATAATTGATTGGCCGCCTTCGTAGCCTTCGTCTGGGTTCGCTAAGTTTGTAGAAAAGAAAAACACGTTCTCGATGTCTTGCATGTAAAGATCGAGCGTCATTTGGGTATTAGTAAACAGGGCATAGTCTGTGTATTTTAAGGTAATGTTTTCGTTACCATCTGGGCCTTGTGGTTTACCTTTCTTTTGCAGCTCTTTAGGTACATGAATGGCATAGGTTTTTTCGCCATCGTTTAGGTTACCAACTACGTCACCTAAATCGGTTTTTTGTTGAGAGCTAAAGTAGTTATAGCTAAATTGCAGTTGCTTCTCATCGTCAAAATCATAACCTAGTTTGGTGAAGTAGTTTTCGGTTACTGCATCAGATAAACCATACTGTAAGCCAAGAATATCGCCTTCTGCGTCACGTTGAACACCATTTTCTTCGTAACTTGCGGTAAATAAGTAGCTAACTTTATCTGCTCGGCCGTTAATCGCTGCAGAGACACGGGCACCAGCGCTTTCTTCAAGTTTTACTGCACTAAAGCGTGAAGATAGGCTAATTTCACCTTCAGGCTGACCATCACTTGTTGCTTGTTTTGTGATGTAGTTAATAATACCGCCCGATGCACCATTACCATAAACAGAGGTAGCCCCTTTGATCACTTCAATACGTGCAATGGCACTTGGGTCGAGTGTTTTGACCCCTAACGAACCGTTTCTGAGTGGTGTAGATTGTGGCACACCATCAATCATCACAAGTGGTGCACGGCCACGTAAACTCTGACCTGTATTACTCGAACTACCTGTATCAGGTGCAAGACCAGGTACCATTTGCGCAAGTAAGCTTTGTAGTTCTGGATTAACTTTTAAATGCTCTTCAATTTGCTTTTGGCTAATAATCGTGACAGAAGCGGGTACTTCATCAATGCTTTCAAATACACGGCTGCCCGATACAACAACGTGTTCCATTTCTTCTGCGGTAAGTTTTTTATTGATGGCATTATCAGCAAATGATTGGCCGCTAATTGCAAGAGCGACCAGAGTAAGTGAGGTTTTTAACATGCTTGTCCTTGTTAAATCGGTATTTATTATGTGATTGTGCGGCAGTCTAAATGTAAAGAAGTGTAAAGGCAAGGCTAATGATAATTGTTTGCAATAATTAACTGTATTGTTTTGTACCTACTTTTAAATAAGTTATTTAGCAAATAGCTATTAGGTTTAGCAGGACTGTAGCTGTGTTTTTATACCAATCCGCTTAATTAAGTAGTCTATTTTGAGGCAATAAAACCTCGTTGATAACAAGGCAAAAATTTCGTTATTTAGCTGTTCTAAATGAGAAATTTTTAACGCAGTTAGCGACAGGTTTAATCCCTCAAAATGATTAAGTATTATTGCGGGTTGGTATTAGCTGGCACTAGTTTAAAAAGCGTTTTAAGTCGTCAGGTATAGGCATTGGTTTGAAAGGGCTAACATTAGTGCCGCCGGTGTTACCGAGTGGTACCCAAATACGCGAAAATACAATTGAAGCAGCCATACGAACAAACTGACCAATTATTTCCTTGGTATTATGGGTTTTAAAACCAATTTTACACATCCACCAATGTGAGTAAGTGTGCGGAATAATATAGCTTTGACCGAGAATATGAGCCCGCTCTAAGTGATAAAAAGCGGTTGTGTAATCTGCTTTCTTATAACTCGTTTTAGCCAATATCATTTCGGTGTTAAAGGCATTTTTGAGCTCATTATTCATGGCGAATGGTATGTTTAGTAATGATTGTTTATTTGTAATGCCGTTTGTACCAAAAGTAAACACCTGAAATTGTGAAAAACAACGGTGATAAAGCAAATAGTAACCACAGTAATTGCACGATAGAGCCTGCAAAATCACCAATATGAAACTTATATTTAAAGTTCCATGTTTGCGTGGTCCATGAGCTTTGGCTGGCATCATAGCTTGCAACAATATCTGCTGAATATGGGTTCGCCCATACCCAACTATAAGCATGGCTTTCACCCGGGTTCTCTATTCTAAAACCTATGTTATCAGTTGGTTTTTTCGGTAAATAAATTCTAAATAACTTACCCTCAGGAAATACAGTTTGTGCGTTATCAAACGCTTTTTGCACTTGTAAAGGCGTGTCCGCTAAAGGGGGAATAACGGCTGGCGGTTTAGGTCTCTCTTCAACAGTGCCTTGCATCACAAATTCTAATACGGCTTTGGTTTGTGGCTTCCAGTTAAACGCCATACCTGTGTAAGCAATTAAAATGAGTGGAATTAAAAAATACACACCCAGAGCGGTATGTAGCTGATACATTAACACTCTGAATTTTGCTTTACGCTTAATAGCCAAACGTTTAATACGATTTTTTGGCTTAACCCAAATATAAAAGCCAAGCAGAATCTCAAAAATGAGTATTAGAGCACATACCGAAACCCAATTTCTTAGCGGGCGGTTCTTATCGGCATCTTCATAAAGCAACCAGCGGTGCAAAGCCATGGTAAAACCATAAATCGTGCTGTAGTAATCGTACTCATGTAGAACTTGACCATTGTATGGGTTAACACTGACATAGCGGTTATTAGCTAACTGTAATTGCCAGGCAAGATCACTGCGCTGCTCAGGCATTAACAGGGTAACCGGTTGTTTAGTTGAAGCTGAAACATGTTTTATGAGGCTATCAAAATCAAGTGCTGAAGCCGCTGGTGTTACAGTCCATTTATCGCTTTGAGTAAGGTATTGAATGTCTTTTGCGTAAATAAGCAACGCACCGGTCAAACTTAAACAAATTAAAAATAAACCGCTTACTAAGGCAAGCAATAAATGCGTACGACGTAACCACAACTTCAACAAGGTTTGTTCCTTCAGTTTGCTGTTAAAACAAAACTGAATAGTAAATGATAACGCGTAACATTTACACTAAAACTTGTTCAATGGTGCAGCTTTCAATTGCAAAGTTATCATGCAAAAAGTGACGTATTTCATCGTTATTGATGTTGTGCTTGGCACTAAACTTTAGCTCGCAATGAACGTGATGATCGTCTATTTGCCACGTTTTGAGATAATCAATATCAGTAATTGCAAATTGGGTTTTGAGCTCAGTAGTAGCTGCTGCTAAAGCAAAATTATCAGGGGCTGCCTGCATCAATATTTTACTGCTCGCTATTAACAGCAAAACACCATGGTAAATGACATACAAAGAAATCAGCATAGTGGCAATTAAATCAACAATATACCATTGATAAAGAATAATTAAGGTACCTGCTATGATCACCACCACTGAAGCTAATGCATCAGACACATTATGTATAAACGCAGCACGAATATTCATGCTGTCTTTAGCACCTGCTTTGTAAGTTAAAAGAGCGGTGACAAGATCAACAACTAGCGCAAAACCCGCAACCCAAATGATGATCCAACCATCAATGGGCTCAGGGTTTAAATAGTTGGAGATAGCTTCAATAATTAGGTAACCACCAATCACAATTAAACTTAAGCTGTTAAATAGGGTTGCTAAAATTTCAGCGCGTTTATAGCCGTATTGATAACGATCGTTGGCAGGTTTGGCACCAATTTTTCGGGCAATTAGGGCAATGAATAACGACGAGGCATCACTTAAATTATGCAGTGCATCAGCAATTAACGATAAACTGCCAGAAACAAGGCCGCCAATCACCTGAGCGACAGTTAATAACACATTGATTGCAACTGCCAGCATGAGTTGGCGGGTGCTTTGGTTATTTGTATCGTGATGATGGTGGTGGTGTCCGTGTCCCATAATAATACCGAGTTATTGATTTGCTTTATTTTTATACCATGCGTGCCGTGGTATTGAAATGTTTGTAATGCATTGTTCGTGTACAGATTATAATTTACTGTTCAAATGCCGGTGGATTTGTTAATTTAGCGCCGTTGTACCAATTTTTTAGTTCTAATTTTTAGGCTCAATGTGAAAGCTGCATTTATTATTTTGATTAGCGTATTATTGCTCCAGCCACTGCTGGATAGCTTTGATGTGGCCGATCATAATGCTGCGTTTAATCACACCTCGGTACTGTTATCAGAATAAATTGACCTTGAAGCCCATTGCGCAGCCAATGGCGATCACCAGTTACATCAATCAGAGCATGCCGAGCTTAGCAAACAGTTGTCTGACTCAGCCGAGAAAGGCCATTGTCATGTTTGTCACAGCCCTGCGTTTGTTGATTCGCTGCAATTGTCTGAACCTACTGATGTTTATTTCGCTAAAATTGAATCACTTGATTTCAACTTCAAATCGGCTGACTTAGCACCGCTACATCGCCCACCTATTTTAGCTCTTACTTAATCCAAAACCTTTTTTAGATTTTAGTTGGGCTTAGCCCATTTTAAGTAAGAGACACTCTATGTATTTAAGAAATTTTATGCGTTATGCATTGCTGTGCGTATGCTATATGACTGTGACAAATATTTATGCGACAGAACAAGCGCATTACCACCAAGAAAATGAGCAAGCTGAGCATGCTAATGAAGTCAGTTTAACTGAGCAGCAACAGCAACTCGCTAATATCAAAGTAGAACGCCTTGTACTGAAAAAACACAAGCAAACCTTGTATGCACCGGGCGAAATTAAAGCCAATGGCTACGCCAGTTATGTGGTGTCACCGCGTGTTGATTCAATTGTTGTAAAGCGCCATGCCTTATTAGGGCAACATGTAAATAAAGGAGACTCTTTAGTTACTTTATTTAGTGGCGAAGTGGCTAGCCAGCAAACAGAATTTAGATTAGCAAAAGCCGAGTGGCAACGCGTTACTAAAATGACCGCGGGCACAGTCAGCGAAAAACAAATCTTAACTGCCAAAGCCGAGTATGAAGTGGCTTATAGCCGGCTAGTTGCCTTTGGTTTATCAAAACAAGCTATTGTACAAACACTCACCATAAGCCCAGAAAAACTCGGTGAATACACCTTGTTTGCACAAACATCGGGGGCTGTTTTAACCGATAACTTTGCCCAAGGTCAGCGAGTTGATTCGGGGATTGAGCTAATGCTAATAGCCGATGAATCTGCGCTTTGGGTTGCTGCTCAGCTTTCAGCTAATCAAGACCGTACTATCAGTAATGGCTCTACGGCGCTGTTAGAAGTTAACGGCAATCGCTATCAAGCAAGGGTTATTCAAGAAGCACATACCATTGATAAACAAACACGTTCACGAACTGTTAGGCTCGAGGTAAAAAACACCCAGCATAGTTTGCACCCAGGCATGTTTGCGGATGTGTATTTTCATTTTGAAACAGACCAAGAGGTACTTGCCGTACCTGAAAACGCATTAACACGGAGTGCAGATGGTGACTGGCAGTTATTTGTCGTTGATGACGATGGTGGCTTTGCTGCCCATGAAGTAACCCTTGGCAGACGTTTTGGTGATTATCGCGAAGTGTTAGGTATCAAAGCCGGGCTTGAAGTTGTCACCCAAGGTGCTTTTTTTATTGCATCACAGCTAGCTAAAGGCGGATTTGATCCGCATAACCACTAGAGGTGATATATGTTTAATTTATTAATAGAGGCGGTGATAAAGAACCGTTTACTGGTTGTATTGGCCTTGCTTGCAGCGATTGCAGTGAGTGCATTTATGATCCCAAAACTTAATTTAGACGCCTTTCCTGATGTGACGAATGTGCAAGTTGCAGTGAATACCGAAGCGTCAGGGCTTGCGGCTGAAGAAGTTGAGCAGCTGATCACATACCCGATAGAAGCGGTTATGTATGCGCTGCCCGATGTAGAGCAGGTACGCTCTATTTCTAAAACAGGGTTATCGGGCGTCACTGTGGTGTTTAAAGAAGGTGTTGATATTTACTTTGCTAGGCAACTGGTTTTTGAACGTTTGCAGTCTGCTAAAGAGTTGATCCCAGCTGGGGTGGGTATGCCAACCATGGGCCCTAATACATCAGGACTTGGACAAGTCTATCAGTATTTACTTGAAGCAAAGCCAGATGCCAACATAGATAGCATGGCATTGCGTAGTTTGAATGATTGGGTGGTTAAATTACTTATATTACCTATTGATGGTGTGACCGATATTCTGTCATTTGGCGGTGAGGTAAAGCAGTATCAAGTGAACATAAACCCCAATAAGCTCCTTGCTTATGACTTAACACAGCAAGATGTTAGTAACGCACTAGATGCTAACAACAGTAATGTGGGTGGCTGGTATATGAACCGTGGTCAAGAGCAGCTTGTTATTCGTGGTACAGGTTGGTTTACCCCAGGCGAAAAAGGGCTTGCTGAGATTGCACAAACACCTATCAAAACCATTGATGGGACGGTTGTTCAAGTGGCTGATGTTGCGAATGTTGAGCTTGGTAGTGAAATTCGCCAAGGCGCTGTCACCTTATCTAAACGCAATGAACAAGGCGAAATAGTCAATCGTGGTGAAGTAGTGACTGGTATCGTGCTGAAAAGAATGGGCGCTAATACCAAGCAAACGATTGATGGCATTAACGCGCGTATCGAGATGATAAATCAAGCACTGCCAAAAGGGGTTGAATTTAAAGCCATTTACGACCAAGCAGAGCTTATAAGCCAAGCGGTACAAACGGTTATTGACGCACTGCTTTTAGCTTTTGTATTTATTATCATTGTATTAGCGCTATTTTTGTTGGATTTAAGGGCAACATTTTTGGTGTTGTTGTCGATCCCTATCTCGATTGGCCTAGCACTGAGTGTAATGGCATGGCTTGGCTTGTCGGCAAACTTAATGTCGTTAGGTGGGATTGCTGTTGCAATCGGTATGCTGGTAGATGGCTCTGTTGTGATGGTTGAGAATGTATTTAGGCACTTAGGGCTTAAACATAATCAACATAAGCCTTCTTCGCAGCTGGTGGCTATTGCTGCAAAAGAAGTCGCACGGCCTATCTTTTTTGCCTCTTTGATCATACTAACGGTATTTTTACCGCTGTTTAGCTTTGAAGGCGTTGAGGCGAAGTTATTTCAGCCAATGGCTGTAAGTATTATGCTTGCGATTATTAGTGCTGTGATCGTTGCCTTGGTGGTGGTGCCAGCTCTGTGTGTGTACTTATTTGCCAAGGGCGTGACAGTAAAGCAAAGTATTCTGTTAAAACCTATCGATATGCTTTATCAACGGGCTTTACAAAAAGCATTGCAGGCTAAACGCAGCGTTTTAGCGATAGCAGGGTTATTACTAATTGTAGCGGCCGTTATGCTTCCAAGGTTGGGTACTGAATTTGTGCCAGAGCTTGAAGAAGGCACTATTAACCTTCGTGTGACACTTGCTCCATCTGCAAGTCTCGAAACGGCAATCTTAGTTGCACCAAAGCTTGAAGCCATGTTGCTTGAATTTAGTGAGGTGGAATATGCGCTGAGCCGGATCGGTCGGGCAGAAGTAGGGGGCGATCCTGAACCGGTTAATAACATTGAAATCTATTTAGGCTTAACACCTCATGAGCAATGGGTAAACGCGAAAACGCGGGTCGAATTACAGCAACTAATGGAAGCCAAGCTTGAGCAGTTCCCAGGGCTTTTGTTTAACTTTTCGCAGCCCATAGCAACCCGAGTCGATGAGCTTTTATCCGGTGTTAAAGCGCAATTGGCCATTAAATTATTCGGCAGTGACCTAGGCGTTTTAACTAAAAAAGGCCAACAAATTGAGCAGCTAGTTCAGCAAATATCTGGTGCAAAAGATGTTGCTATGGAGCAAATAGGCGGTGAAGCGCAGCTGATAGTCAAACCTAACCGTTTGGCATTGTCGCGCTTTGGTTTATCGGTGTCTGATTTGATGGATGTAGTTCAGCACGGTATTGGCGGGCAATCTGCAGGGCAAATCATTAATGCCAATGAGCGCTATGATATTTATGTGCGTATAGCAAAAAGCTTTCGGCAAAACCCGAATGTGATTGCTGATCTTCGACTGCGAACCCCAGCGGGTGCCATTGTTAGGGTGGGGGATGTGGCCGATGTACAAATAGAGTCTGGCGCTCCACAAGTTCGTCGCGATGATGTTCAAAGGCGGGTGGTTATTCAAGCGAATGTGCAGGGGCGAGATATGGGCTCTGTAGTTGCCGATATACGCGCTGCCATAGCCGATAAAATACAGCTACCAAGTGGTTACAGTGTAGCCATTGGTGGGCAGTTCGAAAACCAGCAACGGGCACAGCAGCGGCTGATGATAGTAGTGCCAGTAGCCTTATTACTCATTGCGTTATTGCTGTATTTTGCCTTTAGTAACCTATCGCAAGTGGTACTTATTCTTGTCAATGTTCCTTTGGCTGTGATTGGGGGAGTGATTGCATTGTATGTCTCTGGGCAATACTTGTCTGTACCCAGCTCAGTAGGGTTTATTACACTATTTGGTGTTGCGGTATTGAATGGTGTGGTGATGGTCGAAAGCATTAATCAAAGGGTTAGTGCAGGAGATAGCAAAGATAAAGCAGTATTTGAAGGCGCAGTTTCACGGCTAAGACCCGTACTTATGACCGCGCTTACTTCAATGCTTGGGCTAATTCCAATGCTACTTAGCACAGGAATAGGCGCCGAAATACAAAAGCCCCTTGCCACGGTTATTGTTGGCGGCTTGGTTAGTGCTACCTTCTTAACTTTATTTGTACTTCCGGTACTGTATAAGTCGATGAGTAAATAAAGCATATGGGGCTAACTTTTAGTAGCCCCTTTTTAATGCCGTGTATTTCTGTAAAGGGCGTTTACACCATGCTAAAGCCCTTATAAACTGGGCGTTACAATAATGATGTAAAAAAGGAATACAGAGTGAGTAACGCAATTACAATTCGTCCGGCAGTCGCAAGTGATGCTGCAACAATCCTACATTTTATTACCGAACTTGCTATCTACGAAAAAGAACCTGACGCAGTTAAAACAGACGAGCAAGCTATTTTAAAAACGTTATTCAGTGAAGGTGCTACAGCTCACAGTGTTATTTGTTTAGAGGGCGACACACCAATTGGTTTTGCTGTGTATTTTTATAATTACTCAACCTGGCTTGGTAAAAATGGTTTGTATTTAGAAGATCTTTACGTCAGTGCAGATAGCCGTGGTAAAGGTGCTGGTAAGCAAATTATGCAATATCTAGCTAAGCAAGCACTCGAAAAAGACTGTGGTCGTTTTGAGTGGGTGGTACTTGATTGGAATAAACCAGCCATTGATTTTTACGACAGCATTGGTGCTAAACCGCAAAACGAATGGATTATTTACCGCCTAACAGGCCAAGAGCTTATCGACTTTGCGCATCAATAAGTAATGTTGTTATAGCTTAAAATCAACAAATAACAATATAAATAAAAATCATTTGCATTTGATCTTTTCTATGTGTAGTTTAAATACACATAGAATGATTGGTATAAGTGCAGGTGATTTTTATGACTCAAACAACACGCCACACACCGTTAACCTCGAACGCCATTGATGACGCGCTTGCCCCTTGGCAAAGTGCAATTTATCAAGGCAACTTAGCATTTGAATCTGGCGAGCTTATTACTGCGCGTGATCATTACACGGTTGCCAGCAGCTGCGCTGAAACACTACTCGCACAGTTTTCTAATTTTCCAATCAACCATTCGGTAACTCGCTCGTTAGAGCATTGTATTGCAGCATTTGTTGTTGCCACTTTGAATCTTGCCGACACATTTAAAGTCATGCAAAAACCAGATAAAGCCTGCACCTGGCTTTGCCATGCTCATCAACGATTAAGCGCGCTGTTAAATCACCCAGAGCAGCAGGTTCGCATCTTGGTGCTGCACCATCATCACAAAACCTATTATGAGCTGGTTAAATTTGCGAGCATGGCATCGGCATTTCCGACACTCATTAACCGAATCAACCAGCTATTAGCTGACCATCCCCATAAAACGCAGTTATTACATTAACGATAAGGAATCAGTATGCCTTTTACATTACCCGATTTAGCTTATGACTATGATGCACTTGAACCGCACATTGATGCGAAAACCATGGAAATACATCACACCTTGCATCATCAAACCTATATCAATAAAGCGAATGCTGCACTCGAGGGCAGCCATTACTCTGAGCAAGATGCTGAAACATTACTACGCACTATTTCATCAATGCCTGAGTCTTTACAAAAAGCAGTACAAGAGCATGTGGGTGGTCACCATAATCATTCATTATTTTGGCAAATAATGACACCAAACGGCGGTGGTCAGCCAAGTGGTGAATTAAATACAGCAATTGTTGATACATTTGGCAGCTTTGACGCATTTAAAGAGCAATTTACGAATGCAGCGGTAAGTCGCTTTGGCAGTGGCTGGGCGTGGTTATGTGTTGATGAAAATAACCAATTGATTGTTGAAAGTAGCCTCAATCAAGATAGTCCACTTATGCAAAATCACATACCTATTTTAGGGCTAGATGTGTGGGAGCATGCATATTACTTGAAGTATCAAAATCGTCGCCCTGAATATATTGCGGCATTTTACGAAGTGATCAATTGGCCGGAAGTTGAGCGCCGATATTTAGCTGCAATTAAATAGCTGTTTAATTAGTTAAGGTCCGAAACTGGCTAGTCAAAAAATAATATTCAGTTAAGCTAACGGTATTAGCGTGTAACGAGAAAAATTATGACTAGCCAACAATGGCAAACTGCGAGGCAAAGCCGCGACCCACGCTTTGATGGGGTGTTTTTTGTGGCGGTAAAAAGTACTGGCATTTATTGCAGACCCATTTGCCCCGCACCAACAGCACAAGAAAAGAACGTTGAATACTACCAATACGCGCACTTGGCTGCGCAGGATGGTTTTCGACCCTGTATTCGCTGTCGCCCAGATAGCGCACCGAATAGCCCTGCTTGGTTAGGTACTAAAACCACCGCATTACGCGCCAAACAACTGATTGATAAAGGCGAGGCCTACGATTGTGAGGTTTTAGCCGACAGACTCGGCGTGTCGAGCCGCTATTTACGCCGTTTGTTTAACCAACACTTTGGACTCTCGATCACCCAATATCGATTATTTAACCAATGTAATTTTGCTAAACAGTTATTACAAGAAACAGATTTGTCGGTGGCAGATATCGCATTTGCTTCTGGCTTTAATAGTATTCGTCGTTTTAATGATGCTTTTTTGAAGCAGTTAAATATCGCTCCTTCAAAGTTACGCAAGTCAGATAAAAAACCAAGCGCCACGCTAACCTTAACACTGGCATTTAGGCCGCCTTATAACTGGCAAGCACTGCATGACTTTTTGCAGCGCCGTTTAATTAGTGGCCTAGAATGGCTGAGTGCAACGAGCTATGGTCGTACTTTTAAAGACAAATATTGCCAAGGGCAATTCACTGCGCATTTTGTTGAGCATAAAAACCATTTTAAAGTGGCGATTGATATAGATAACACCCGTTATTTACAGCAAGTGATCCATAACATTCGTCGTGTGCTTGATTTAGACGCCGACACGCAAACTATTGAACAGCATTTAGATGCAGAGCTTAAAGGCGCAATGCCGCTTTGTGTTGGGTTGCGTTTGCCGGGAATTTGGTCAGACTATGAAGCGGGCATACGTGCGGTTCTTGGTCAGCAAGTGAGTGTTACTGCGGCTCACAATCTCGTAACTCAGCTTGTGAATGAATTTAATCAGCAAAGTACTAACCACTATTTTCCAAGCCCTGATTGGGTTGCCAATTCTGAACTCGACTTTTTTAAAATGCCACAATCACGCAAAGATGCACTACGGCGTTTAAGTGCTTATTGTCAGCAAAACCCAGAGAGTCAAGAGCTTGATAATTGGCTTGAGCTCAAAGGCATTGGTCCGTGGACAGTTAATTACGCCAAGCTACGCGGTCAAAGCCACCCCGACATTTTACTAGCGGGCGACTTAGGGGTTAAAAAAGCCCTCGCTGGAATAAGCGAATTTAACAGTGAGCACTGTGCACCATTTCGTTCATATTTAACTTTTCAACTATGGCAACAATTATGAGTATGCAACAAGTTATAATGCCAAGCCCCATTGGCGATATTACCATTCAAAGTACAGCAAAAGGTGTCAGTTACGTTGGCTTCTACCCAGTGGTTACGATGCAAACAGAGGCTGTTGATGAGCACACCCTTACACCTATTTTAATATGTATAAGTGAGCTTAATGAGTACTTTAATGGTGAGCGTAGGCGTTTTACTGTTCCACTCGATACCCAAGGTACCCACTTTCAAAGGCAAGTGTGGCGTGCGCTGATGGATGTTGAATTTGGACAAACTAAAAGTTACCAAGAGATAGCACTTGCCATTAATAACCCAAAAGCGGTGCGTGCAGTGGGCGCTGCAAATGGTAAAAACCCGATTAGCATTATTGTACCGTGCCATCGGATTATTGGCGCAAACGGTAAACTCACAGGCTATGCGGGTGGCCTTGAAAGAAAAGAGTGGTTACTGAAACACGAAGGAATTTTGTAAAAAGTTAAATTGCCTTCTACACTATTTAAAGCTTAACTAAATTAGTAACTTATTATGACAGTGATGTTGTTTTTTACTAGAGTATTTTTGTGTACAGGGTTGTTTTTTACTTTTACTTGTTATGCGAAAGAGGCGTCTCCCTTACTAATTAAAATTTGTGTGGCGGATCATAATAAAGCGCCGATGTTTATCGATGCTAAAAACGAAATCCCCATTATTAATAGCCAAGCACAAATTAATACTCTAAATGAATTAGATCTCGCAATAGATGAAGTTCAATTTCAATACCAACAAATGCCTTGGCAAGAATGTATATCATCAATAAAGCACGGCACTGTTGATGCATTTATTTCTGGTTTTAACGCGCTTAAAAGTGACTATGCTGTTTTCCCTGTTAATAAACAGGGCAAACCTCTCGATAAATATTCATTCGCATCTTTGAGCCAATGTTTAATCGGTAAACGACGTTTTCATTCAAAGTGGAATTCACGTGAGGTATTTCAATCAAAAGCATTCTCGTTAGCTGTTGCTAATGGCCATTTTGTTGGTGATGCTGCAAGTGAAGATGCGTTTTTTATTGAGCACACATTTACGCTACAAACTGCGATTGAACGAGTTGCTCAGGGAAATGCTGATGCAGCACTTGTGATTTGTGAGATTTCTAAGAATAAAGTCGATCTTAGTCAGTACTACCAATTTAAACTTGCTCCACTGTTCCCACCGATCAATACCTCAATAGCATATTTGGCTTTTTCAAATGAGTTTTTCTATAAGCATAAACTAGATGCAAACCTAGTTTGGGAGCAGCTCGCCAATAAACAATTGGCAGGGATTTATGCAAGAATGTTGCAAAATACGAGCTCAGAACAAAACACTCATTATGGGACAAAAGAATAAGGTAAAGGATGATGTTGTCGTTCGATTAGGGTAGCATATTGCGACTTTAAAATTTGGGCAACATCATGGCACAGCTGTACTTTTATTATTCTGCAATGAATGCAGGCAAATCTACCACACTTTTACAATCTGCATTTAACTACCGCGAACGTGGTATGGAACCGGTTATTTTAACAGCGGCTATTGATGATAGAGCAGGTGTTGGCAAGGTGTCTTCACGTATTGGCTTACAGGCTGATGCGCATATTTTTGATGCAGAGAAAGATGTATTTGAGCTAATCAAATCTTTAAATGCAGAGCAAAAGCGCCATTGTATTTTAGTTGATGAATGCCAGTTCTTATCAAAAGACCAAGTAATGCAATTAACGGATGTGGTTGATGAGCTTGGTATTCCAGTGCTGTGTTATGGCTTACGTAACGATTTTAGAGGTGAGTTATTTAGTGGCTCACAATACTTACTTGCATGGGCTGACAAACTAATTGAGTTGAAAACAGTATGTCATTGTGGTCGTAAAGCTAATCATGTACTGCGTACCGATGAGCATGGCAATGCGATTGCAGACGGTAATCAGGTAGAAATTGGCGGCAACGACCGGTATGTATCAGTGTGCCGCAAACATTATAAAGAAGCGTTAAATCTCGGCCGCTAATGCTGAGATAAAGCTATCAATACCTTGCTTAGTGACGCCTAAATGGGTCACTAATCGCAGTGGTTTTCCTGGCGAAAATAACATATTTTGTTCTTTTAGCGCATGTGCCACTGCTTTTAAGTCGATATGTTCGGCAACGTTTGCGTAAACAATGTTGGTATCGATTTGAAAAGGTGATGTATCAAAACCAGCTAACGTGTTTAATTGCTCTGCTAAATACGCCGCGTTATCGTGATCTTCAGCAAGTCTTGTTAGGTGATGCTCAAGTGCATACTGACCAGCGGCTGCCAGCATACCCGCTTGGCGCATACCACCACCAAGTACTTTACGCCAGCGGCGCGCTTTATCAATCAGTGCTTTGCTACCTAGTAATAGTGAGCCAACCGGCGCACCGAGTCCTTTTGATAAGCAAATAGACACTGAATCAAAATACTGGGTGATCTCAGTGATATCAACACCTAACTTAACCGCCGCGTTATACACGCGGGCACCGTCTAAGTGCAGAGCAAGGTTATGTTTATCAACACACTCTCTAGCTTGTTTAAGATAACTTAGCGGGAGAACTTTGCCACCAATGGTGTTTTCTAAGCTAAGTAGTTTGGTTCTAGCAAAGTGAAAGTCATCAGCTTTAATTGCAGCCACAACTTTGTTTAAATCTATGCTGCCATCGGCATTATTTTCAATTGGTTGCGGCTGAATAGAACCTAATACAGCGGCACCGCCACCCTCAAATTTGTAGTTATGCGCTTGTTGACCACAAATGTATTCGTCGCCACGTTCACAATGCGCCATTAATGCTAGTAAATTGGCTTGTGTACCTGAGCAACAATAAAGGGCGCTTTCGAAGCCATGGCGCTCAACAGCAAATTGTTCAAGCTGATTAACGCTTGGGTCGTCACCATAAACGTCGTCACCTACTGGGGCGTCATTCATGACCGCGCGCATGGCTGCTGTTGGTTTTGTAACTGTGTCTGAACGAAAGTCGATCATTTTATTATCCTTATACTAGTTCGTTAAGAATGGCTTCGCGGTCGGTTTGGTCAAAATAGCTCCAAGCAATAAAGCGACTTATTTTTTGGCCTTGTGCCATTTTTATAACTTTTACTTCTTTCACATCAAGTGTGCTGAGTAACTTTTTTATATGAGGTAAAGTGTCAGACTTTGAAACAAGTGATGTAAACCAAATACATTGCTCTGCAAACTCTTGGCTCTCAATACACATTTTACTGATAAATTCGCGTTCACCGCCTTCACACCAAAGCTCGTTTTGACGGCCACCAAAATTAAGCGCTTTTTGTGGCGCTTTGTTTAAGTTTTTCCATTTACGTTCAGTACCTGCATTTGCCTGTTGCTCGCTGGCATGAAACGGTGGGTTGCATAAAGTTAGATGAAAGACATCTTTATTCGATATTACGCCCGTAAACATTTTATTGGCGTTACTTTGCTGCTTAACATTTATTTTGAGGCGGTTAAATTGCACAATTTGCTTAGCAATTTTAACAGACAATACATCAATATCTGAGCCTGTGAAGTGCCAGCCATATTCGTGGTTACCCGTAAGCGGGTAAATCACATTTGCACCCGTGCCTACATCAAGCACTTTTACTTGCTTACCCGTAGGAATATGACCTTGGTTATCGCTTGCTAATAAATCGGCCAAATGATGAATGTAATCCACTCTGCCAGGAACTGGCGGGCAAAGGTAGTTGTCGGGTAAATCCCAAAAATCGATTTTATAATGGCTTTTTAATAACGCTTGGTTGAGGGTTTTAACTGCTAACGCATTGGTGAAATCAATGGTATCAGTACCCGCTGGCGTTTGCGTTATATAAGGTGTTAGGGCAGGAGTATCTTTACATAGCAAAGTAAAGTCGTAGCCATTAAAGTGGCGATTTCGCGGATGCATTAAGGAAAACCTATCTGTTAGCCATATTAAAGGCTGATTGTACCAAATAAATTTTTAAAATGTGGGAGTGCTAATCTAATAATCACTTTATCAGTTATTCACTAATTATAGATAATTTAACTTTCGTGCGATTCAGAGCACGCTGATAATCAATTTTTTAATTTTGGCATCATTTGTGCTTTCTCTTATGTACAGTCCATTTCAAAGCGCTCAATTGCAGAGAGAAGTTAGTTTTTTATCAATTAACTTTTTCTACTCATAAGTAGTTTAATGATTGAGGTGGTTTGTTTTTTCACAATGCAGTGAATACAACTAATCTTGGGGAATTATTATATGAAGTTATCTATTTTAGCAATGTCTTCACTTTTTGCTTCGCAAATTGCAATTGCAGACAATTTAATTGCAAACGGCTCATTTGAACTGGATGTCGTAAATTCAACATGGACATTGTTAGATGAAGTTAACGGATGGCAAAGTGAAGGTGCAAGATTTGAAATTCAAACATCGCGTCTAGGTCTTATTACTGCTCAGCAAGGTAATCAATATGTCGAGCTAGACTCTACTTCTAATTACAGCATCTTTCAAACAGTCGCAACTGAGGCTGGAAAAACTTATGAAGTTTCATTTTACTACTCGCCTCGTATTAACGGTAACAATGATACAAATAAAGTTGATGTGAAGTGGAATGGAACAACAGTACTAAACGTAAATGCGACGCAAAGAGGCTGGCAATCATTTACATTATCTGTAGAAGCAGATTCAAACTCTTCAGAAATTCGTTTTAGCGGCGCAGGTGCGAGTGATAGTCTAGGCGGTTTTATTGATAACGTTGTTGTCACTCAAAAGCAGGCTTGTCATTCTGGTATATTTGGTATTAACAATTTTGGTTCTTCTGAAACGGGTTATGTTTATAAATTTGACCTAGAGACAAATACTTACAGTGTGGTCGCAGGAGCGCAAAATACGGCTTCAAACATTGCAAGTTATGATGGCAAACTTTATTTTATGGAACAACTTGATTCTGGCACGAAAGCGTCAAAACTTTGGTCGTTAGATTTAGAAACGGGCGCTCAAGTTGCTGAGGCTGATGCTACATCTTGGCCAATTTATCGTTCAGCAGTCACGGCAGACGGACAATCTTTACGTGCGACAAGTAAAACCTATATGTATGACTACAACTTGCAAACTGGAGAAAAAACAGTACTAGGCAAGATGCGCTATTCGGGAGATTCTTTCTCACATGGTGATGTAGCATATTCTGCTGATAATAATGTACTTTACGTATTAACAGGTCAATCACTCTATACCATTGATGATGGTTCGATGGAGTTAACCTTAATTGGTGAACACGGCATTAATTGGGCTTCAGGATTAGCGATTGCTGATGATGGAACATTGTATGTTTCAGGAAGAAAAGCAGGCGAAAATGCGAAGATTTACAGTGTTAATCCTCAAACGGCTGACTCTAGTTACGTTATGGATGCACCAGAGCACATTAATGATTTAACTTTCGTAGATAACTACTGCGAATAGGCGGTGTTTATAAAAATAGCCAGTGGTTCTGGCTATTTTTATTTAGTCTATTAAACATGGTAAGCAAAATTATTTGATAACTGATAGGTTGCTTTGCTTAAAGTATGGGCTACTTGAGGTTAAGAGCGAAAGAACGGGTATATTGGCCATGATACAAGCAACTAAAATTAGTGTTTAAAAATTTCTACTCAAATTGGGTCACATTGGGTACTACCATAAGACATTTAAAGCTGATAAATTCTAAGGTATTCAATTAAGGAAAGAATAATAAAAATCATGGTTAAAAAGATACTTAAAGGAATTGGTATAACATTTTTAGTGTTAATTAGCTTATTTGTACTCTTAGCAATTTGGACTGCGAATAAATCCTCTGCTTACAAAGAAACTGCTATTCCTTACCTAAATTCAGCAATTACAGATATCTCTCAATGGGATCCTCAGACTCTCAAAAACTATATGACCCCATCATCAATTGAAAATGCCACAGATGAAGATATTTCTAAAATCATGCGTGCATTCTCAAAGTTGGGCGAATTAAAAGAACTAGGTGAATTTGAATTTATAAATGTTAGCTCTAAAGCTGTTACCGGAGGTGGTTCTGGTACTTATGTTACTTATTTAATTCCAGCTTCATACACGAATGGAGACGCACAAATAACCGTCACGTTAAAAGAAGAAGGTGAGTCATTCTCTATTTATAACTTCAATTTAAATTCGATGGCGCTTATTGATTAAGTTTTATCAAAAATAGCAAGCGCAACTGTTTGTATTTAAATAGTTTATTTTCAAAGGAATGTTTATGTCTAAAATTAAAAAAATAGTGATAGCTGTAGTAATTGTGCTAAGCCTTGGCGCAATTGCTAAACAATACAATGAGTACAATCACACAGAGATGGCAATTAAAGAGTGTGGCAATAAAGACAACATCGCTAAAGTCGACTCTAAAGGTTTTGAGTGTAAAGACTAATAGAGATTAGTAAAACAAATAGTACACCTGAAATTATCATACTTGGTTTAAACAGCAACCTAACCACTCAACAGTAAAATAATCATGCAGGGCTTTTAATAACATAAAGGGAAAGAATTGAAAAAAGAACAAAGCAAGGAAAGTGGTATCTTATATGCTGTATTTACAACCGTTTTATTGTACTTCCTTTTTAAAATTACGTTAATTTTTTCTATGCAGTTAAATTGGCATTCAACCTGTCTAAGCTCACTTTGGGATAATGCCAACTCTGTAGTGACACCTTTTTTAGGGTTTTCCATTGTTGCTGTACTAAGTTGTATCTGGTTTTTTTATTGCGCCATAAAATACAAACAAAAAGCAGGTAAAACGGTATATCTTTTATTAGGCGTAGGAGCTGTGTTCTATTATTTTTGGTTTAGAGGCTTTTACGGTTTTTGGCAGTTATTGAACTACGAGCAAAAAGAAATCACAGTACAAGAGTTTTATGAAAAAACAGGTGGTACAGATAGACTCACGTCGTTGTTTGGTAACCGCCTCAGGCATCATGAATTGTGTAAGTCACTACATGACAAGATTAATTAAAATACAGATGAGACGATTTGTGAGGTACCAATATCGGTTGCTGTAAAAATACACAGCATAGTTATTTCGCTCCCATATTCAAGAAAATTAGCGACGAGCGCATTTTCTTTTTCTGAATACCTTTAGGACTAATTAAAAATACGAGTTGCCGATGCCTTAAGTTATTTGTTACTAATAGATTTATTAATAAATGAGCGTGACATCGGGAGAAAGATTCGTGACGCGCGCACTATGAAATTGTTAAATTCTAGGGAAGAACATGAAGTGTTGGGCGAAAAACGTATCTCCCTGTTGTGACACGCAATCCAGAGAGCATTATATTTCAAAGGGACTTTTCAGCGATAAGAATATTTACGTTGAAAACGCTCCTTTTCTTGGTGGAGTTAGTAAAGAGATTGGAAAGGCTTCTCTAACAAGAAATTGTTTATGCAAGAAGCACAATGAAAGGCTTTCCATATATGATGAGGAAGCGATTCATTATGGAAAATCTCTAAAATATTGCTTAGAGCTATCTCTCAAGAGAAGAAACTCAAACGCAAGAAAGTTCAGTTTGCACACAAAAAGCATCAATAATGATCGTTTCAATCGTTGGTTCATAAAAACTTACTTGGGGTTAGTTGAATTCTTCAGATATGACTCAGCAATAGACAACGATGAATTGGCAAAGCTAGTATATTCAGAAACATCTATTAAGCACTATTTGCATATAGAAGTAGCAATGGCAATGCAAGAGGATGTCCAAATAAAGGAATCTGTATCTTTAGCGCCATTAGAGAAAAATGAGAAGACAATCGGAATGCAAGTTGAGCTATATGGTATCCGACTTAATGGAGTATTCTCAGATAGACCTGAATATGTTCAGAAACCTATAAAAATTAAGTTTAATGAGCATAAACAAGGTCCATCCTGTTTGGTCAAGTTCGTATGAATTTAATAAGGACCAGTATCGGAGCTGCAAACCTGTCACTTAAATTGCTTGGGCAATTACGTGCCAGGTCAACAGGCTGCTGCGGCAGGCGATAAACACAGATGTAAATTTCATCGTGAGTTTCAATAAAGATTTAAAATCTAAACCTAAGAAAAATCGCTTTTTCCTCTTGCGATTTGGTGATGCTGTTCGAGCAGTGAAAGACCTTAATTTAAAGCAGTATGATGATAGCCGCCTAGCAATTCGAATGGAGAATATTGAAGGTGAATTTAAAAATGGATTCCCATTATTTGATCTGGTTCCAGAGGAGGAATTGGCAATATTTACCCTCAGTGAAGATTTATCAACTAAGCCTATACAGAAAGCCTTCATGCTTGCACTATCAAAAGCCAGTAAATTGAAAGTTAAGCCTAAAGACCACATTCACAATTCTTACTTTAGTGTCTATTTCAACTTAGATAATCAGGTGGTAATTATCCGTGTAGATAAAACCTGCAAATTAAAAAGGTATAGGGGTGATGACAAGCTTAAAAACGCTAGGTATGGCGATACCTCTTGTAAAGAGGTTATGTTAGAGTCATTTCGCGTATAACAAACCTTTATAGACGCAAGCGGAGCTTGCTTGGGGTCGCCTTCGGCTCTGATTTTTGTTCATATATGGTCATGCTCAACGTCTGTTCACACTCAATGATAAACTTAAGACCACGAATGGCAAAAGGCCGTCACCTCCTCATATGTTAATTACGTAGCATTAAAATCATCAAACAAACTTTTTCAGCACCATTTCATAGCTTTTCGTTAGTGATCATTTAGCCAAAGGCTCCTGCAAGTCGAACTTCTAACTTCAATGAATAATGGCTCTGCATTGGTGTTACTATTTAATCAAAATTTCATCGTGCCTGAGATTCTCATATTGAATGGCAATCGCCACACGCAAAACTTGCTTTGCTAAATAGACTGGCGTACCTTAACACTGGTACGATGAGTCTATAAGAATAAAAAGGTCAAACGTGACGATTAAACAAGAATCGGTGTTTATTAAACTCGCCGAAAGCCAAACCTTACATTTACGCCGTATCAGTAAGACTGATGCGAAAGGCCCTGCGGTGTTTTTTATGCATGGTGCCGTTGAAAATGGCAAAATCTTTTACACCCACAGCAATAAAGGTTTAGCACCATTTTTAGCTGAGCATGGCTATGTTTGCTATGTGGCAGATTTACGTGGTCGTGGTGAAAGCAAACCCGCGATTTCAAAGCATGCAAAGTATGGTCAAACCGAGGCTATTTTAGAAGATATCCCTGCATTTTTAGATAAAATTAAGCAGCTTGAAGGCGAGCCTGCGCGTTATTGGGTGGCGCACTCATGGGGTGGGGTGTTAATGAACAGTGTGTTTGCCCGTTTTCCTGAGTTGATTGATGATGTGAAAGCCTGCGGCTATTTTGGTTCTAAACGGTCTTTGTATAACCATCACCCAAGCAAGTATATTCAAGGTAATTTGATTTGGTATGGGTTGGCGCCCTTAGTTGCCCGTAAGCATGGCTTTGTGCCGGCTAAAAAGCTGAAATGGGGCAGTGATGATGAAACCCGTAAGTCACATTATCAAAGTATGCAGTGGGCTAAGCGTAAACCTTGGGTCGATACTGACGATGGCTTTGATTACGCTAACGCATTAGCTGATAAGGCACTGCCGCCCATTATGCATGTGGCGGGTGTTAAAGATAAAGCTCTATGCCAGCCGATTGATATTGAAAAATTTATGGAAGAGTCCGGCATCGGTAAGCAAAAAATGACCATTTATGGCCGTAAGTTTGGCCATAAGGTCGATTATGATCACATTAATATGCTTACTCACCCACAGGCGCGTTTTGACCAGTTTTTTGACTTGTTGAACTGGTTTGAGACTCACGCATAAGCGTGTGCATTGCGCTCTCGTAGCGTTTGTATTTCTCTACTGCTTTATCACTTAACGGCTGTCTCACAGCCGTTTTGCTGAGCGTTGCCACCGGTTTTTTTGACTTATAAAAATCTAAAAACTGTGTGCTGTACTCAATGTTTAAGAACTTACACATGGCTGTTAGTGTTTGTTCGCTGTCACTGATAAGTGCTTCATAGCTTAAATCAAAAACCGCCTCTGGCATCACGTTTTGCCAATGCTCCATTAACTGCTGATACAAATCAAAGTACTGTTTAAACTCTGGGAGTGAACAAAAATAAGGTTCGTTTTCAGCAAAATAGTTGCTAAACACCGACCACGCAATTGCATCATATTCGCGCTGCATATTAATAAACTTGGCGTTAGGAAAGAGTAAGTAAATCAATCCAAGTGACTGATAGTTAGCAGGTAGCTTGTTGATCATAAAAGGGCGCACAACTGGCGCTTGTTTTATTCGTTCAATATAAATATTGCGGGCAGTGTTAATTAGCCCTTGGTTTAGCTCTGCTAGGCAATCTGGGTAGGGGAGTTGCGTTTGTTGTTCAAGGTATGCAACAACCTGATTACTGATACTGGCATCTTCGCCAAGGCTGGCAAAGTCATTGTGGCTTGCCAGCATTTGCTCTACCAGCGTTGAGCCACTTCTTGGCATGCCAATTATAAAAATGGGAGTAATTGTACCTGTAAATGTTTTGTCTCTGGCATCAATTAGCTCAGCTGTATTTTGCTCTATGATGCGCTGATAAAAAGGCACTAAGTCATGGGTTTTAAACTGCGTGAGTTTTGTTTGTAGCTTATTAGCAAGACTGAAGTAGTTAAAAGCTTGTTCTGTATCATTTAACTGATCATAGCTTTTACCAAGGGCATAATAACACACCATTTTTAAGCGCAGGTTATTGGTCAAAGTTAAAAACTGGTGTAGCTCATTTATGTAATTTTGTTCGTTGTTAAAGCGCCCAAACTGTACTAGTTCAAATAAAATGTACGCCGTCACTGGGTAATTTTCCATACCGAGTGCATGCTTTAAAATACTGTACGCTTTGTCTAACTCACCATAAGTTAAATAATGTTGGGCAAGATAGTAATGTGGCTCAGGGTTATGGCTGGCAATTGATTTAGCATATTCGAGTACAGTTAAGGCATCTTGCGGTGAATGCACGCCATTAAAAGCATCGGCAAGGGCATGGAGTGGTTCAAGCATGTGCGGTAGTCGTTCACAGGCTCTTTGTAAAAGGTAAACCGCAGCATCATAACGTTCTAAACGCAGTGCAATGCGGCCCAATCCAAATAACGCTTCGCCATTTTCAGGATCTGAATCGAGAATGGTTTTAAAATGAAATTCGGCCTCTTTAAGCTTGTTTTCATTCAGTAGTTGATTCGCTTTTTCTAACAGCATAGGAATGGCGGGTTATTTGTTATTTTTATTTACTATAAAACGAAAAAGGCGAAATGTCTTTCGCCTTGGTTAACTATAAATATCCAGAAAAAATCCGGGGTATCGACTTTCTAGGTTGATTGCTCAACCTAGAAAGCTGTTCTATTTAGAAAGTATACGTAGCTTTCACGTAATAGAAGCCGCCGTTGATACCATATGGCGACGTTTCGTAGTATTTACCACCCCAGTTATTGTTAGGGATGCCAGTACTATCGAAGAAATCAAGTTTCTCTGCTTCTTGGTCGAATAAGTTTGTCGCACCAACAGAGAAGCTGAGCTCTTCAGTTAGGAAGTAAGTCACTTCTGCATCAATCGTTACTGCAGCATCAGCTGTTTTCGCTGTTGCATCGTAATCTACGTGAACGCCTTGGTATTCGCCATAGTAGTTAACACGTGTAAATGCAGAGAAGTTCTCCCATTGTTGTGCCCAGCTAAGTGTTGCACGGTGGTTTGGTAAGTCATTTTCTAAACGGCTTACTTTAAATTCACCAGTAATGTCTGTTGACTTAGTTACTTCAGTGTCGTTCCAGTTGTACGCTAAGCTGAATGTTGAGCTACCGCCTAACAAATCAGTTGAGTAGTTAGCTACTGCATCAATACCTTGCGTTGTTGTATCGAAGTCATTGGTGAAGAAGCTTACTTGCGCTAAGTTTTGTACGTTTGGTACGCCTGCTGCTTCAAGCGTGTCCTTATCTGCTTGACTTAATTCAATTTTATCTGATTGACTGATACGGTCATCTACTTGGATGTTGTAGTAGTCAACTGTGAAGAATAAGTCGCCAAGTGTCCATACTGCACCAAACGTGTAGCTTTGAGACTCTTCAGGTTGTAGCTCTGTACCACCTAATTGCACTGCAATTGGGTTTGTTGGTGGTAAAAGTGCCGAGTCAACAAGTACACCGCTGCTTAGGTTAGTTTGAACGTTACTTACGTTTGCTTGACCAACTGTTGGTGCACGGAAACCTGTACTGATTGAACCACGAATGTTCAAGTCTTCAGTTACGTGGTATTGACCCGTTAACTTGTAGTTAGTTGTTGAACCAAATGAATCATAATCTTCATAACGTAGTGCTAAGCCCATTAAGAAGTCTTCTGTGAATGGTGCTTCAACATCAACGTATGCAGCATAGTTACGACGTGTATACTCGCCCGCATCAGATGGTTTGAAACCAGGGAAACCATTTGAACCGATACCAAAACCTTGTTCTGTTAGTGGGCCAGCTGTGAAAGACGCTTCGTCACCAGAAACAACTGTGAATGTTTCTTCGTGCCATTCTAGACCACCGGCAACGTTTACATCGTAAGCTAAACCAAAGTCAAAACCTTTTGATAAATCTGCGTTAAAGTTTTTCTCTAACTGTGAGTATTTACCTGGGCTGAAATCGCGCGGGCTTTCTGGGCCTAATGAAGCATTGATTGTGTCATAGATGAAGTAACGCGATTCGTTGTAACCAACTGTACCGCTTAAGTCATAGTATGCACCTTCAAGGAAACCAGATGTGATTTCACCTTTAGTACCAATTGTTAATGCTGTATCAGTGATGTTACCACCGAAGTTAGGTGTAAAACCGCCCGGAAGCATTTCGTTAAACGCAAAACAGTCTGGGTTGTTAGCAACTTCATCGATGTATCTTTGGTTATCTAAAACGTTATCATCAATCATGATATCGGTAGGACAGTTACCGCTCATATCGCCAGTTAAATCACCAACAAGCAGTGTTTCACCGCCGTCATTTGAGTAAACACCTGGGCGAGTGTGTGGGTTACGATAGTAGAAACCACCACGTACATCACGCTCAGAGTAGTTACCAAACATGTAGAATTCAGATGAATTACTTAACTCAAGACCGATGTTACCAAAGATAGTAATATCATCATCAACTTCTGGTGCACCCCAAACTTGTGCTAACGAAGATACTTCAGGCACACCTGCGGCATCTAGTGCGGCTGCATCAGGGCGTTGTACTGAGCGGCTAGTCGCATCAGCTGTTTTATATTGGAAGCTTAAGTTAGCAAAACCACTATCGGTAAACGGTAGACCCACGTTACCAGAAATTTGCGTAGTATCGCCATCGCCTTCGTAGTATTCACCTTGACGTATTTCGAATGAGCCGCCTTCAGAGGCATCTTTTAATACAAAGTTCATTACACCCGCGATTGCATCAGAACCATACTGTGCAGCAGCACCATCACGAAGTACTTCTACTTGCTTTAAGGCAATACTTGGAATAACAGAGATATCGGCACCTTGAGCACCATCATTAATACCACCGCCTAAGAAAGCGATAACAGATGCACGGTGACGGCGTTTACCATTAACAAGTACTAAAGTACTGTCAGAAGGAAGGCCACGTAAGTTAGCTGGGCGAACAAGTGACGCAGCATCACTAATTGGGTTTTGGTGAACGTTAAAAGAAGGAACGGAGCCTTTTAAAAGCTCAAGCATATCGGTGTTACCACCTTTATCTAGCTCTTCACCACCAATGATATCAATGGGTACTGGTGAATCACCGATTGAACGTGGTGCTGAACGAGTACCCACCACGGCAATTTTCTCTACATTTTTGTTAACTTTCGTCTCTTCAGCTGCTTGCTCTGCAGCAACAACCGAACCCGACACAAACAGGCCTGCTGTTGTTGTCGCTAAAGCAAATTTAATTGCTTGTTGTAGCGCATTATTTTTGAATTTCATTCCGACTTCCCCAGTTAGAATAGTTATGATTATGTCACCAAATAAAGTATTAGAACTTGGTGTAAATCTCTTATACATCCTGTAAATAATTTTTGCAAATTGTTAATTTTATGTTGTTTTGTGGGTGTTTCTTTGTTTTTTGTCGTTCTTTTGTGGATTATCTTATTGAAAGTAAAGAGGATAATTTATTCTCGATATTGGATTTTAGCGTAAGAAAATATATAAATTATGCAAAAATAATTAGATAGAAGGCTTTTTTGGATGGTTTTTGAACGGTTTTTGATTTGGAACGGTCTATTAAGCTTGTTGCAAATTATTGCTTAACCGCCATTGTTGCAGTTTTTCTCGGTATTCATCCCATACACATGGGCAACAGCTACCACCTCCACAACACTCATCTGAAGCTGGTTTTTTGGGTTTTGGCTCAGCTTGTTGTTTAGGTTGGTTCATTTTTAATACTGAAAAATAGTTACGAATAGAGTATTAAGGATAAAGTAAAATCTAATATAAGTAAATTATGCTTTGTGAACGTCGCATGCTGTGTGAAAATAACTAAATGCGATTATATAAAGTTATTCATCGAGCCCCATTTCGAGTGGCTAAAATTACCAAAAAGCGTCAAACATTACGTTTTAAGCGCGCTATGGTAGCACTCAAAATCGCACTTGCCCAAGAAAAGCAAGAAACAAAAGAAATGCTTCATATTTATAGGCGATACACCCAAGGCCAAGCTACTAAAGAAGAGTTACATACTGCTAATGAGCAATTTTTAGATATCTTAAAAGGGCTTGGTTTAGGTGTGTTTGCAGTTTTACCCTTTGCACCTATTACCATTCCTTTGGTTGTAAAGCTGGGGCAATGGGTTGGTGTCGATGTGCTACCTAGTTCATTCAATATTAATAAGTCAATTAAAGAGCTAGATCAACAAGTAGCAAAAGAAGAAAAAGAGAAACAAAACAAAGACTGATTAGGTTTTTTATCTGATTTTGCCTATACCTTTTGTATCAAGATATTGGTATGCTTAAATACCTTTTCTTTATATCGAGTCGTTTAATGAGTTCATTAATTCGCCATTCTTCTTCGGGAATTCCCCTGTCATTTATTGCTAAAGCTGACCTATCAACGTGGTTAACCGAGCAGCCGCAAGCCTTACAAAATTGGCTAACAAATTGTGATTTTAAAAACAAAGGCATGGCCTTAGTTGCTAATAATGAAACCGGCTCACTTGAGCATGTTTATTGTCTGGTAAATGATTTACAAGACTTTTGGTTAGCAGGTGACTTATCAACAAAATTGCCTGCAGGTTGTTACCAAATACAAGGTGATGAAAAGTTTGTAGAGCAAGTAACACTGGGCTTTGTGTTAGGTGGTTACGAGTTTAGTGAATATAAAGAAAAACCTTCGCCACGCGCTACCCTTGCCATTAAAGACGAATCGTTAGTAAAGCGTTTATCTCAGTATGCAAGTGCTATTAATTTAGTGCGTGATTTAGTGAATACGCCTGCTGCGGATATGATGCCGCAGCATTTATCACAAGTAATGGCTGATTTAGCTGATACCTTTGATGGTGAGTTCAGTGAGTGGGTGGGTGATGAATTATTAGAGCAAAACTACCCAACGATTCATATGGTTGGTCGTGCGTCTGAGAATAAACCTCGCTTACTTGATCTACGTTGGGGCGCAAAAGATGCACCGCAAATTACCTTAGTCGGTAAAGGCGTGTGTTTTGATTCTGGCGGTTTAGATTTGAAACCAAGCTCAGGTATGCGCAACATGAAAAAAGACATGGGCGGTGCGGCACATGTTATTGGCCTTGCGCAGTTAATTATGGCTGCCAACTTACCAATTCGCTTACGTGTTCTGGTACCTGCGGTTGAAAATGCGGTTTCTCGAAATGCATTTAGACCGGGTGATGTGATAAAAACTCGCAAAGGGATCACAGTAGAAATTGATAACACGGACGCTGAGGGCCGTTTAGTGCTGTGTGATGCACTTGCTGAAGCGCAAAATGATAACCCCGATCTTATCGTTGATTTTGCAACCTTAACTGGTGCTTGTCGTGTAGCCCTAGGTACAGAATTACCTGGCTTTTTCGCAAATAACCGTGAAGTGGCTAATAAACTGATGGATGCAGGCGAAAGCTGTCATGATCCTGTATGGCAACTGCCGTTATTTGATCAATACAAAGCATTATTAAAAAGTGACGTAGCAGATATTGCTAATTGTGCTTCCACTCCATTTGGTGGTGCGATCACCGCGGCACTTTACTTAAAAGAGTTCGTCGAGCCAAGTACGCCATGGGTGCACTTTGATGTGATGGCCTGGAACTTACGTGCATTACCGGGTCGTCCTGCAGGCGGTGAGGCACTGGGTATTCGTGCTGTGTTCAACTACCTACAAGATCGCTTCCAATAAGTTAAAGCTGGTAAAGCTCTAACGGTAAATCATCGGGATCGGCAAAAAACGTAAATTGCTTCCCGGTGATTTCATCCACTCTTATTTCTTCAACCGAAATGCCTTGTTGTTCTAAATAATGCTTAGATTTTGCAATATCGGCGACTTTAAACGCCAAATGGCGTAGCCCTTGTGCTTCTGGATAGCTTGGTCTCGGTGGCGCTCCAGGAAACGAAAAAAGCTCTATTTGGCTGCCATCAGGAAGTGCTAAATCTAATTTATACGAGTCACGTTCAGCGCGGTATTGTTCGTGAATGATTGGTAGCTTTAATATTTCATTATAAAAATGCTTTGATTTTTCATAGTTGCTACAGATGATTGCAGCATGATGTATGCCTAATAGATCCATAAATTAATCCTTTTATGCCCATAAAAAAACGCGGACTCAGCCGCGCTTCTCTATAAATGATAGGGGTATTACTGTGCCGCTTTACATGCTGCAACAGCCGGTGCAACAAGTTCAAGACCTGTTTTATCACACTCAGGTAGAGCTGCATCAGAAACCGCGATAGGTGTTACACGCTCGCCCCATTTAATGTAACTCGCCGCCCAAGTTAAACCAGCACCAAAGGCTGCTGACATAATGTTTGAGTTAGGTTTGATAAGGCCTTGCTCAACCGCTTCACAAATGGCAATCGCAATTGTTGCAGCAGACGTATTACCGTAATCGGCAATGTTCACCATTACTTTTTCGTCAGCTACTTTCAAACGTTGCTGAATAGCTTGGATAATACGTAAATTGGCTTGGTGAGGAACTAATACGTCAATGTCATCAAGCTCTAACTGCGCTTGGTTCAGAACGTCGTCACAAGCTTCGCTCATCCCTTTAACAGCACGTTTGAAGATTTCGCGACCTTCGAATAATAAGTTAGAAGGGCCAATTGGCTCGTACTTATTTAAATCGCTACCGAAGTTTTCGATATGCAGAATGTCGCGATCTTCACTGTCGCAACCTGTTTTAGTGGCAAGTAAACCTGATGGTGTGTCTGAGGCTTCTAATACCACGGCACCAGCACCATCACCGAATAATACAGCACTGTCGCGACGTGCCCAGTTGATGTACCACGTCATACGTTCAGCGGCAATAACGACTGCTTTTTTGATCATACCTGCACGAATTTGTGCCGTTGCTGCTTGTAATGCATATAAAAAGCCTGAACATGCAGCGTTTGTGTCCATTGCTGCAGCGCCAACCGCGCCAATGTTTTTTTGCACTAAAGAGGCCGTATTTGCCACCATAGTTGATGGTGTACAAGTCGCAAGAAGTACAAGATCAATGTCTTTACCATCAACACCAGCACAAGCAAGCGCTTGCTTTGCGGCAACGGTCGCTAAATCGGCAGTAGAAACATGGCTGACACGGCGAGATTTGATGCCTGTACGTGTTGTGATCCATTCGTCATTGGTATCAACAATATTGCTAATTTCATCATTGCTGATGCTTGCTGGTGGTATACATTTACCCCAGCCAGTAATTTGGGCATAAGACATAATGTGTTCTCTTTATGTGGTCAGACTTGTTAAATTTTCCCGAAGTTATATCAAAATTCACTTGTTAACACTAGTTCATTGCCGCGCTATGTCGTAAATAATGGCATTTACTCAGTATTTAAGTTAAACCTAGTATAAAAAAGAGGCGATTATGAAAAAAATAAATCTAAAAATAAGCACATTATCGGTACTATCTTTGTTATCTACGTTTGTGGTTAATGCACAAACCACCCTTATTCATGCAGGAAAGGTACTTGTTGGCACTGAACAGAGTGTTAAAGAGCAGCAAACGTTGGTTATTGAAGGTAATAAAATTGCTGCAATAAAAGCTGGTTTCCTAACAAAGCAGCAATTAAACCTCAGTGATGCAGATGTTTTTGATTTAAAAAATCAGATGGTCTTGCCGGGTCTGATTGATATGCACGTTCATGTTACCTTTGAGCGAGATGTAAAGCGTAACCCACATCAATGGGTCACTGAATACGAAGCCGATTATGCACTACGTTCTTTAAAGTTCTTAAAACACACGGTTAATGCGGGTTTTACCTCTGTGCGCGACCTAGGTAGCAGTTATCAAGTTATCTTCCCATTAAAGCGAGCGGTTGAGCGTGGCGACATTGTTGGCCCGCGCATTTTTGCAGCAGGTGATATGATCACACCGACCGGCGGCCACGCTGACATGCATGGCTATCGCCGTGATATTACCAAAGCGACAGAGGGTGGGGGATTAGGTGTGTGTGATGGTGCTGACGATTGTACTCGTGCGGTACGCGATGTAATTAAAAGTGGTGCCGATGTGATCAAAATTACGGCAACAGGGGGTGTTTTAAGTAATACAGCGGCCGGGGTTAATCAGCAATTTACTGATGAAGAACTCAGTGCCATTGTTAACACTGCTCATCATTTAGGCCGAAAAGTCACCGCTCATGCTCATGGCACAGAAGGTATAAAAGCAGCTCTCAGAGCGGGTGTTGATTCAATCGAACATGGCTCTTTTTTAGATAAAGACACAGTTAAATTATTTAAAAAGCAAGACGCGTATTTAGTTCCAACCTTACTCGCTGGCGCGACAGTAAAAGAAGAAGTGCTAAATAACCCTAATATGCCAAAAGCTATTGCTGAGAAGGTTGAATTTGTGGCGCCAAAAATGGAAGAGTCGTTTAAATTAGCATTAAAAAATAACGTGAAAATAGCCTTCGGCACCGACTCAGGCGTATCTAAACATGGTGATAATGCCAAGGAGTTTGAGTTATTAGTTAATTATGGCATGACGCCTAAGCAAGCAATTAAATCAGCCACAGTTGAAGCTGCTAAACTATTAGGTCAAAGTGATAACCTCGGTGACTTGAGTGTTGGTAAACAAGCAGATATTATCAGCGTGAATATGAATGTACTTGATAACATTAGTGAACTTAGTCAGGTTCAGTTTGTTATGAAGGGCGGTAAAGTGCTCAAACAGTAAGGGTTACTATGGGCGGTAAAATTAAAGAGACGTTGTTTAATCATTTAATTGATGCTGAGCGGCAGCTACTTGAGCCAGAAGTTCGGCAATCTGCTGAAGCGCTTGATGCATTACTTGATGATGATTTTATTGAAATAGCTGCTGATGGTACGTCTTTTAATAAGTTCCAAGTGTTAACCCGTCTGCCAACTGAGGTAGTACCGCAGTTTTATAATCAACACTTTAAAGGTCGAATGCTCAGTGATGATATTGCACAGCTGAGCTATCAAGCAGCCTTTAGACGTTCTGCGCGGTCAGAGTTTAATTACTCCATTCGTATGTCACTGTGGCGTTTTAATGGTAAACAATGGCAAATGGTGTTTCATCAAGGAACGCCTTGTGCTGTTTTTACAATTTCAATGGACGATGATTAAGTTTTAAAGAGTCCGTTATGCAAACCGATCCGGCGATTAGTCGCCTACTAATTTTAAGAAGCGCCGCAATCGCCGTACAATTTGTCGCTGTTATTGCGGTGTACTTTCTATTTGAATACCAAATCCCCTTACTGCCTTTACTTGCTGTTATTTGTGTTGAAGCAATCTTTCAGCTGTTAAGTATATTCGCTTATAGAAAAGTAACCAAAGCCAGACCAGCCGCTGTACTGATGCAGCTGACAGCCGATTTACTGTTTTTAACGATTTTGCTGTCATTAAGTGGCGGGGCTACCAATGCATTTGTGTCGTTATTACTGTTACCGATAATGATCGCTGCGGTCTCTGTTAATGCGAAAGGGCTTGCTTATACCGCAGTGCTGGCAATCGCCGCTTATAGCTTTTTACTGATAAATATGCCTGAGCACACCATGCACCAAATGCAGATGACGCATCATTTTATTGGTATGTGGATTAACTTTGTTATTAGCGCCATTGTTATTGCTTTTGTTATTGGTACATTAAACAGTACATTGAGAGCAAGAGAAGCCACCATTGCACGAACTCGTGAGCAACAATTAAGGCATGAGCAATTATTAACGCTTGATGGCGCTGCTGCACAAGTAACGCACCAACTTGCAACGCCTATCGCAAACTTACAGCTGTTATTTGAAGAACTGAAAGAACAACAAGCTGATGACCCCATTGTACAAGAAATGGCTAAGCCATTAGCCCAGTGTAAAGAACAGCTTGCTCATTTTAGGTCGCTTTCAAATGCCTTAAGGACCGGTCAAACACGGCAAGTGATCAGCGCTGAAACACTACAAAGCACCATTCAAGATGCGATGACACTGCATTTTCCAGAGCAAAACTTACAGTGGCTAAATAACGCCCCTGATTGTTCGATTTTAAGTGATGCCATGCTGTTACCGGCTATTTTAAACTTGCTGCAAAACGCCGTATCGGCGAATAACCATAATCAGCAATACTGCGTAGAAGCTAAGTGGCAAATAGATCAGCAAACAGTTTCATTGTCGTTACGTGATTTCGGTCAAGGCTTTAGCGAACAACAAATGGCATCATTAGGTGGCCAACTCATGCCAAGTAACAATGGTATGGGGATGGCAGTTATGCTTTCGAATGTGACTTTAGAGCGCTTAAATGGCTCATTAACACTAAGCAATCACCCACAGCAAGGTGCAATTGCGATGGTTAGTTTAAAAATTGTATGAAACTTTTAATTATTGAAGACGATGTAAATCTTGCCAGCACACTGGCAAGGCGTTTTACAAAACAAGGCTTTATATGTTCACTCGCTCATAACGCTGAGCAAGCTTTACAGCATATAACCACTTTTGAGGCGAGCCATTTTCTGGTGGATTTAAAACTCGGGGATGATAACGGCCTTGCGCTAATTAAACCCTTAAGAGAACAATTTCCTTCAGCTCGTATTGTGTTACTCACTGGGTTTGCCAGTATTGCCAGTGCAGTCGAAGCCATACGATTAGGTGCTGACGACTATTTACCAAAACCTGTCGATTTTAATTCACTTTTAAAAACAATCTTGGGAGACGCCGAGGTAAACCTATCACTTGAAGAATCAAAGCCAAACAAAATTATGTCGCCAGAGCGCCTTGAGTGGGAGCATATCCAACATGTTTTGCACAGTAACGATGGTAATATTTCCGAAACTGCGCGCCAACTGAATATGCACAGAAGAACATTACAGCGTAAATTACAGAAAAAACCAGTTAAGCAGTAAAGTGATTATTAACGTAAGTAAAATAATTAGAAGGCGTAAATCAGTACAGGATTGAATTCTAAATAGGTACAAAATTACGTGTTTTAAATTTGCTGCATCGCTGATCCTTAACTAAAGTCATGTTAAACCTAATCGTTGTATGAGTCTGGTGTATGCATTTTTATCAACTTAACTTTTTCGCAATTTTTTTTGCAGGTCTTGCTTCATTCTTATTGGGAATTGTCTGGTATTCACCTTGGTTATTTAAGCGTATTTGGATGGAGAGCTGTGGTCTAACAGAGTTAGATTTGCAACAAATTAATCCATTTAAAGTTTTTGGTAGCAGTTTAATATTATGCTGTTTGATCTCATTTAGCTTTTCATTATTTGTTGGGCCCAATGTTGCTGTTGGGGTAGCTGTTGGTACAGGTTTTATAATTGGTTTATGTTGGGTAAGCCTTGCTATAGGCATAGGCTACATATTCGAGCAGCGGCCGTTAAAACTGTTTTTGGTAAATTCAGGTTATGCTATTTTACAATTTTCATTAATTGGCTTGGTTTTGGGTCTCTGGTCATAGCGTGATAGCATGTACTTTTTGAAATAATAAATGGATTAATGGCAAAACCAAATAAAAAAGGGCCAACTAAAACGGTCGATATTTTTTGTTCACAATGTAAAACGCAGTTATTTAAATACCGTAAAGGTGGAAAAGGCGCGTTGGTTAAATGCTTTGTTGAACGGATTAGCCAAGATTTTACCAATGACACCGGTATTTGCCCTGACTGCCAACGCCCATTTGCCCGCCAGACCATGATCCGTGGTACTCCAGCTTTAAAAATAATCGGTGGTAAGGTGACACATAAATAGAATTAGAATACGGACATTTATCCTCGTTTCTTACTCATGCTCTGATACTATTGACCGGTTTGCTGTTTCAATGAATGAAAACAACCCTCCCCATGGATTGGGCCAGTTGTATGGGTATAAACATATGAACAAAATGGACTCACGCACGTGATAGCACTTTTATTTGATATTATTGGCATGACAGGCACATTCTTAGTGGTTGGTGCTTTCTTTTTACTACAACTGAATAAAGCATCGCCAACCGGCCTTGTGTATAACATGATGAACTTATCGGGCGCAATTCTGTTACTGATCAGTCTTTGTTATAACTTTAACCTTGCTAGTTTTGTTATTGAGATTTTTTGGATAGCGGCGTCACTTATTGGATTATATAAGTACATCAAAGCAAAGCGTACTGGAAATGTTGAAACAGCTTAATTAAGCTTGGCTCATTAAAACAGACGTTTTTAGAAACCCATTTACAGTTGAAAATGGGTTTTTTTGTCGCTATTTAAGAAAACTTTATAAACTAAAATTATAAAAACATTGCAAGCTTACCAATCTTTTGTATTAATAGTGTAAACATGGTGTTGCTTTTGCAACACGGGCTATAAGTACAGGTATCGCTTACCGTGGATCTTTTCAGATGTTCAGCACTTTTTACTATTGCAGTTGCCTCAACCTCGCCAATGGTTGCAAACGCGGCTGAAGAGCAAGACTTATTCTCTTTAAGTTTTGAAGACTTACTTAATGTTCAAGTCGATATAGCAAGTAAAACCAACGAAACTTTGTCATCAGTCCCTTCTACAATAAGTGTTTTTAGTCGTAAGCAAATTCAAGCATTAGGGGTTGATAACGCCTACGAAGTGATGAATTTTGTGCCTGGTATGCAATCAACTCGAGGTGATTGGGTAGGGGCGGTGCCTAAAGATCATGCTCGGGGCGTTTATCTAGATAGCGGTAATGTTTTGGTGATGATAAATGGTGAGCGAGTTAATGAATCATCATTTGGTAAGGCTTCTGTTTATTTGCCTTACATACCTGTGGTAGTTATCGATAAAATAGAGTTTATTCGCGGTCCAGGCTCGGCTCTGTATGGCAGTAATGCGTTTTTAGGGGTGATGAATATTGTTACCTCTAAAGAGCGAAATACACTGCAACTTGTGCTTGGCAATAATGGTCGCTACGGGGCAACAGGGCAGTTCAATACCTCTTTAAGTGATGATACATCACTCTTTGCGAGTTTTTCGTATGATCAAAAAGACGGCGAAAGCTACCCGCAAGGAGTAAAAGATCCTCTTGAGGCGCTTTACCTAGAAGCAGGTGTTGATTACAAAAAGCTGCAATTACGTGCCCGTTACAATGAAACATCCCTTGATGAATTTTTAAACCTCGCTGGATATTCTGAGCAAAACCAACATAATAGTGATAACACCTTTGTGGGAATTAAATACAACTGGATCAATAACGATAAGTTAAAGCTAGATTCTAGTTACTCATTCACAAAGCATAATATTTCAAGTGCAGGGTTAATCGCTACATTTGACGATATTCCAGACTTTCTCATTGGCCCTGCGTGGCAAACAACTGACAGTAAATTCGAAACTGAGCTAAGTTATCAATTCGATAACCAATGGCAGCTTGCTGCGGGAATTGAATACTCAGAGGCTAAGCAAACTGAAGCAGGAGTTCGCACGTCTTATTATGATTTCGATTCAGAGCAAATAATTATCGACCCTGCCTTTGAACAGCAAGGGATCGTGTCTGTGATGGACTTTCCTGAGTTTTCGTCACTTAAGTTTACATTCGAAACCTTGAGTGCTTATGGGCAGCTAAAAATACCATACTCAGATGCACTTACTTTATTTATTGGCGCACGCTATGACGATGTGAAGGACATCGACAGTAAACTTTCTCCACGTCTTGCGGGTGTCTATAAAATAAATTCAGAGCATACTGTTAAGCTGCAATATGGTGAATCGTTTAGAACACCGGTTACCAATGAGCTGTTTTCAAATGATGATGTGACAATAGGTAACCCATCGCTTCGCTCTGAGTCGATTAAAACCACTGAACTTGTTTGGCATTATAAAACCTCAGAGTTACAAGCTAATGCAGTGCTTTTTTATAATGAACTTAATGATTTTATAAATATTGAGCCAACATTATCAGATGATGCACTGTTTACCTTTACAAACTCATTCAACACCCAAAACAGTGGTATCGAGCTTGATAGCACTTGGCAATCAAGTAAAGATTTTTCGATTACAGGCACTTATACGCAATACTTTGAAGATCCAATCAATGCGAGCTTTAAGCGCTTTGCAAGCATAATCAGTAGTTATAACTTATCTGATTCATGGCAGGTGAGCTTAAACTTATTGTGGCGCGATACAGTTGAAGTAAGCTCAGAGACAGGTGCTCACTTTAAACAATCTGCTTACAGCTTATTGGGTGGCAGTTTAAAATGGCAGTTAAACAACAACAGCCAACTAATGCTAAAAGCAGAAAATTTGTTAGGAAAAAAATACAACGCATTTGATCCTCGCATTGACAATGGCGCAGTCGCTGGTACAACTGAGGAATTATCGTTACACTACCAATTCAATTTCTAGTAGTCCTGTTCGTAAGGTTTGAATGTCGTCATTAAGTAAAAAATTTATTGCAGCAGGTGTATTGCTAATAATGCTGTTAATATTAGTTTTTTATCTCGGTAGAAGCCATGATTACGAACAAGCTCAGCATCAAAGTCAAACACAAGCTACTCAGCTAAGCCATTATATCGCCAGTGAATTAGCACGATTTAAAACCATTCCTAGCTTAGTAAGTGCCAATGATTTGGTAAAATCATTTATTGTCGAAAAAGGTGCTGGTGGAGATGCGGTCAATGATTATCTTGAAGATATTCAACGAGCGAGTGGGGCTTCAGATGTTTACGTAATGGATTTGTCAGGCACTGTTTTAGCAAGTAGTAACTGGCAAGTTGACTATACTTTCTTAGGAAGTAATTTTGCTTTTCGGCCGTATTTTTATTTAGCCAAACAAGGCGAAAAAGTTGCTTATTTTGCTTTGGGTATGCGCTCTAGTGAGCGAGGCTTTTATTTTTCTGAGCCGTTATTTTATCAAGGCGAGGTGGTTGCGGTAGTGGCACTAAAAGTTAATGCCAAAAAATTTGAACAAGACCGCCAGCTACTTAATGCATCAGACACTTCACATTTCTACATTGCTCTTGAAGACAACGTTATTGTTATGTCTGATGTAGCTGATTGGCGTTTAAAGTCACTTAAGCCCCTTGATAATGAACAAATGGCTGCATTAGTTAAATCGCGCCGATATCTGTCACATAAACCCACTTTACTGCCCTATACCCATAAGCCTCTAAATGAACAAACCATACTGCAAAAAGTTTTATTAAACGGTAAGCAATCGCGCTTTATTAGTGCTGTTGAAAGCATTGATATCATTAACGCCAAAGCGAGTGTGTTGGTGGATGTGACGAATGTCGAGCTTGCACAAATCCCTAGGCTTCTTTGGTTTAGTGTGTTTTATGCTATTGCTGTAGTACTTATTCATACGGCAATGGTACGTTTTGCTGGTTATAAAAAGCTTTTGTTTTCTAGGCACAGTCTTGAGCAAGAGGTTATAGAGCGCACACAGGCTCTCGAAAAGGCTCAAAAAGCGCTGATCCAAACAGCTAAACTTGCGACTATTGGTCAGTTAAGTGCAGGCATTAACCATGAAATCAATCAGCCATTAAGTGCCATGAATACCTACTTAGTGAGTGCAAAAAGGTTACTTATCAAAGGAAATATTGAGCAAGCCAGCGAAAATTTAGTGCTGGTGCAGTCGTTAATAGAGCGTGTACACAAAATTGTTGCACAGCTAAAGCATTTTAGTAAACCGGCACAAACTCAACTGAGACAGCAAAGCTTAGCGAGTATGTTAAAAAATGCCTTAATGATTGCAAGCGCACAGTTAAAGCAAGATGATATCGAAGTTAAAGCCGCAGATATTGATGCAAACATAACAGTATGGGTCGACAGCGTTAAGTTTGAGCAAGTCTTGGTTAACGTGATCACTAATGCCAGCCAAGCAATGAGTGAATCTGACAAACGCGAACTGAGCTTTGAGCTTGAACTGTTTGACGACCGAGTAAAGCTATCAATTCTCGATACTGGCCCGGGTATTGATCAACATGCATTAGGTAATATCTTTGAGCCATTTTATAGCACTAAAACCAGCAATGGTTTAGGCCTGGGCTTGTCTATTTCAAGGCAAATAATCGACTCATTTAATGGCCGCCTAACGGCCCATAACCGCCCTAAGGGCGGAGCACAATTTATTATAACTTTACAAACTAACAAGGAAACATCATGAGTGAAGTTGCAGCGACCTGTGATCAGGTAATCGTTATCGATGACGAAGCGGTGATCCGTGATTCATTGAAGCAGCTCCTTGAGATTGAAGGTTATCAAGTTCAGTGTTTTAGTGAGCCTACAGCGGCACTTTCAAAATTAAGTCGTCGCTTCGAAGGTATTGTACTAAGCGACATAAACATGCCAAAAATGGATGGCTTGGCATTTTTAGAGCAAGTTAAAGCCTTTGATAGCGAGCTACCGGTTATTTTTCTTACCGGCTTTGCTGATGTATCTGTGGCCGTTAAAGCCATGCAGCTTGGTGCTTATGATCTATTTGAAAAGCCGCTAACTGAGCAGTTATTAGATTGTATTGCTCGTGCTTCAGAAAAACGTGCGTTAGTAATGGAAAACCGCGCCTTAAAAATTGCTGTTGAAAAAACGTCTGCGCCCGGTGTGCGTATTTTGGGTGAAACCGAACAAATGCAACAAATGATGCATTTACTTAATGCGGTAATCGATACGCCAGCAGATGTGCTAATAGAAGGTGAAACAGGCACGGGGAAAGAGTTAGTTGCTCGCTATTTACACGATCAAAGTAATCGTTCAGCGGCTAATTTTGTTGCTATAAACTGCGGCGCAATACCTGAGCAACTTATTGAAAGTGAGCTTTTTGGTGCAGCCAGTGGTGCATACACAGGGGCGACACAATCTCGCCAAGGTAAGTTTGAATTTGCCAAAGGCGGCACTGTCTTTTTAGATGAAATAGAGTCTACGCCTGCGAGTTTACAAGTAAAGTTGTTGAGGGTGCTTGAAGAGCGCAAAGTAACCCCTGTAGGTGACAACCACGCCATTGATTTAGATGTACGTATAGTTGCTGCTACCAAAGTAGACTTAATGACACTAGTCGAAGCAGGGGAGTTTAGAGCCGATTTATATTACCGCCTAAATTTAGTAAAAGTGAGTATTCCGGCATTACGTGACAGAAAAGCTGATATTCCACTGCTTTTTAAACACTTCAGCTCGATAGCGGCGACACGTTTTCATAAGCCGCCTGCGCCATTGAGTAGTGAAGCTAAACAACGACTCCTTGCGTATGATTGGCCGGGAAATGTGCGAGAGCTTAGAAATCAGGCTGAACGTGCGGTATTGCTAGGTTCTGATCTTGCGTTTGCTTCTTACAGCGACACAAATAATCAAAATGAACTTGCTCAAGATCTAAGTCTTGCTGAGAAGATTAGCTTTTATGAGCAGTCACTCATCGAAGAAGCGCTAGAGCGAAACAACGGCAGCATAAAAGACACCATGGTCACATTACAAATTGCCCGTAAAACCCTTTACGACAAGATGACCAAATACGGTATTAATCGCGAAATGTTTAAAGACTAAACAAACCTCTCACATTAAACTCTTCACAATGGGTGGAACAAGTGACAGCATATTTTTATAAATGTGTGGAAACCCACCCATAAAAGCCAGCCTCTTTTACGCCAAAAAAGTTAATCGACTGTTATTTAACAGCTTTTTTAAAATTAACTAAGTTGGCAACCAACTTGCCTTACTAGTTAGGAACAACAATTTGAACCTAATAAGGGGCGCATAATGACAACAATATTCACTCATACAAAAACACGCGTAGCAGCGGCTGTGATTTTAGCGAGCACAGCTGGCTCAGCAATGGCAGCAGACTACGCGGTATACGGTAAAGCAGAAGTTCAAATAGCAAACACAGATACAGGCGTTATGCGCTATGTTGATGAAGGTACGCAAATCGAAGCACCTTTTTCGCGCATTGGTATTAAAGGTAGTCACAAATTAACAGAGTCACTTAAAGCAGTATTCAAATACGAAGTACAAGTAAAAGGCTTTGAGCATGATGATACCAGTGAGCCATTTTCAGCTCGTAATACTTACTTAGGCCTTGCAGGCGATTTTGGTGAAGTGGTTGTCGGTCGTAACGACACGCGTTTTAAATACTCAGAAGGTAAAGTAGACGGTTTTAACGAAACCCAAGCTGATATTGCACAGCTGATCCCTGGTCAAGACCGTATCGGCGATACCATTACCTACAGCTCAAAAACATACGGTGGCGCATCACTTGCACTAACTTATGCTCCAAAAGATGACAGCAGCAACGATGAAGATGGTTTTGCGGCAACGGTTATTTATGGTGACCGTGCATTAAAATCTAAAGACTACTATGTCGCTATCAGCCATGTTGATGCACTTAACAAGTTGACGGCAAGCCGTGTTGTTGCCGCATGGAAACTTGAAAACCTACAGTTAGCGGGTTTATTCCAGCGCAGTGAATCGACCGACGGTACGAAAGAAGGCAATGGCTATGCACTTAGCGCAAGCTATGCAATCGATAAATGGGTACCTAAACTGCAATACGTTAAAGACGACTCAAAGATTCGCCATGCTGAAGAAGGTAAACAATGGACAGCAGGTGTTGACTATGTGTTCGATAAACAAACCACTGCTTACTTATTCTATACTGATTTAGATTTAGATTTAGAACTTGAATCAGATAACAGCGTTGCACTTGGCCTTAAATACAAGTTCTAAGGAGTCGGTATGTCATTAGTAAATCAAACAAAAGATGGCTCACAGCCACGCCCATTAATGAGCACAGTGATGTTACTGTTAGGCCCATTAGTGATGTTATTAACTTGCTTAATTGATCCACCAGCGGGTATGAGTGTATCTGCATTACGTACTGCAGGCCTTGCATTTTGGATGGCTTCTTGGTGGGTAAGCGAAGTTGTGCCAATTCCTGCTACGTCTTTATTGCCACTGGTTATATCACCTCTTGCTGGCATTGCAGCAATCAAAGGGGTCGCGTCACCTTATGCACACCCTTTGATCTTTTTATTCTTAGGCGGCTTTTTGATCTCAATCGCGATGGAGCGTTGGGGTTTACACAAGCGTATTGCACTTAATACCATGCTTCGTGCTGGTACTAAGCCAAGCCTACAAATTTTAGCCATGATGTTAGTAACGGCATTTTTATCAATGTGGATGTCAAATACAGCGACTGCTGTGATGATGTTACCGATTGCAATGTCGATTACTATGTTGGTTAAACAGTCTAACCCAGATAATGACCAATTTGGTAAAGCATTGTTATTATCAATTGCCTATGGTGCTAGCATCGGTGGTATCGCAACCTTAATCGGTACGCCACCAAACGCATTAATGGCTGCATACCTATCAGATAGCTACAAGATTGATATTGGCTTTGCTGAGTGGATGAAAGTAGGTGTACCGCTTGCGACAGTTATGCTTATTTTATGCTGGGTGTGGTTAACTAAGTTTGCCTATAAAGTAGATACACAATGTGCAAAAAGTGCAAGCAAAGACACTAAATCTTTATTCTTGTCACAGTTACAAGAGTTAGGAGCTATGCAGCGCGCTGAAAAAGGCGTAGCTGTTGTATTTGCTTTAGCTGCAGTATGCTGGATTTTTAGGCCTATGATTGCTGATTTCTCTGGCCTTAAAATTTCTGATACGGGCATAGCGATTGCTGCAGCATTGATGTTATTTGTGTTACCAGCAAATAAAGGCGATGGTGAGCGAATCCTTGATTGGGAAAGTGCAGCTAAAGTGCCGTGGGGCGTGTTGCTACTATTCGGTGGCGGTTTAACACTAGCTGCACAAATCAAGTCGTCTGGCCTTGCTGAATATATTGCCCATATGATCGAGGGCGCAAGCGCTATTCCGTTAGTTTTAAGTGTTTTAGCGGTAACGGCTCTTATTACATTCTTAACAGAAATAACCAGTAACACAGCCACAGCTGCAGGTTTCTTACCACTATTAGGCCCAGTTGCTGAGTCAGTATTTGGTACACCGCTTGTATGGGTCATTCCTGCTGCAATTGCATGTAGCTGTGCGTTTATGATGCCAGTCGCGACACCACCAAACGCGATTGTGTTTGGATCAGGGCAAATTCAAATGCGCGATATGATCCGTTCTGGGTTCGCACTTAACTTAATAGCTATTGCCATGATCACCTTAGTTACAATGACTGTAGCAGCGAGTGTATTTGCTTTTTAAATGTAAAAATTAATGAATACAGAACAATAGTTTCAACTCTTACCAACCACTCACAGCGCTCTTTATGGGCGCTGTTTTTATTTGCTCTCGATTTTATTCATCGTTATAGTTGCTTAAACCTTTTTGATGAGTACTCGTTTTGGTCGAACTAGATTCACAATTACAAGAACAATATTATCAGCTGAACGATGCATTTTTAGCTGAACCTTACTTACCAATAGATATTAGAATAAAGCTTCTAAAACGCGTCAAAGTTGCGCTTATTGAGAACGAGCAGGCTTTAGTGAATGCTTCAAGTAAAGATTTTGGATACCGTACAGCCTTTGATACTGTACTAGGCGATATTTTCCCAACAGTCAAAACAATCAGTGATGTGATTAAGCGTTTGCCAAAGTGGGCAAAAAATGAATCTCGTGGTGTTGGACTTAGTTTATGGCCTTCGTCTGCACATATTAGTTATCAGCCGAAAGGGGTTGTAGGCATCATTGCCCCATGGAATTATCCAATTCAACTTGCGTTAGTTCCTGCCATAACCGCATTAGCCGCAGGCAATCGCGTAATGCTAAAGTTAAGCGAATATACACCTCACACTAACGCAGTTATAAAAACGATTTTGGCTGATGAATTGAAAGAGCATTGTATCGTGATTGAAGGCGAAGCAGAACTTGCTGCAAAATTTTGCCAACTTCCTTTTGCTCATATGCTGTTTACTGGTTCAACCGCTGTCGGCCGTAAAGTAATGCAAAGTGCTAGTAAAAACCTTACCCCAGTGACGTTAGAGCTAGGTGGTAAATCGCCAGTAATTGTTCTTGATGATGCAAATATCAAAGAAGCAGCGAAAACAATTTTATTTGGTAAATTGAACAATGCAGGGCAAATTTGTGTTGCTCCTGATTACGTATTTGTTCCAAAGCGGCTTGAACATCAGTTGGTAATGCAGCTTTGTGATATTTACCGAAAACATTTTAAACAAGGTGTTGAAGGTAAAAATCTGACTTCAATTATCTCCGAGAGTCAATACCAGCGATTAGCTGCTTATTTAGTTGACGCAAAAGACAAAGGCGCGCAAGTATTTGAGCCGATAGAAGGTCATCAAGTTGATGAACTAAAACACCGTATGGGCTTGCACATTTTAACGCAAGTGAATGATGATATGCGCGTCATGCAAGACGAGATCTTTGGCCCCTTACTGCCCATTATCGGTTATGAGTCATTGCAGCAGGTGATTGATACGATCAATGGTGACTCATTACCTCTTGCTTTGTATATTTTGGGGCACGATAAAGAGAAAATCAGTAAATTAAGCACATCAATCAGAAGCGGTACATTAGCAATTAATGATGTATTGATGCAGGTAACAGCAGATCAGCTACCGTTTGGTGGTATTGGTGAGTCAGGGATGGGGCACTATCATGGCATTGAAGGTTTTAAAACCTTTAGCCATGCACGAAATACCTTGGTATCCGGTAAGTTTAACCCTCGCACTAGTTTATTGCTAAAACAAAATAAGTTGCTGATCAAACTATTAAAATGGCTGTACTTGCGCCCTTAAGCGCAAGTACGAAGTTTATTTATAGACGCCCGTCAGGTGCGTATAAACCAGCCTGTATTTTTGCATAAATGGCATCTGCTTTTTCTTTAGCAGCTTCAATTTCTGCAGGCATCATACTTCGCTCATCAAGCTTACGGCTATGACTTGCATCCATGTTGCCGTTGTATTCAGCAATGGTATTCCAAATGTATGATTTTTCGAGATTCTTAGGAACTCCTAACCCTTCGTAATACATTAAAGCCATGTTGAATTGCGCAAGAGTAAAGTTATTTGCAGCCGCCTTTTGGTACCAACTAAGCGCGGTACGGTAATCTTGAATTACCCCTTCGCCATTGGCATACATAACCCCTAAATTAAACTGTGCCGCTGGATGGTTTTTTTGTGACGCCATTTCATACAATGAAATGGCTTTTTCTTTATCAAGTTTGACACCTTTACCTTCTTGATAAAGTACACCCAATGCGAACATTGAATCAGCATGCACTTTTTTTACTGCTTTTTCGTACAACTCTGCTGCTTTACGATAGTCTCGTTGCACACCAAAGCCACCTTCGTACATTTTAGCAAGCTCATACATTGCAGGAGCATAACCTCTGTCTGCAAGGTAATTAAATTCATGAAGCGCTTCTTCAAAACGGCCTTCATTCGCCGCTAATTGGGCATCTTCAAGACTGGCATTTGCTAAAGGTGACAAGATTAACGTGCTAGCGAGCAATAGTGATTTAAAATTAGGCTTGATCATAGTCTGCCTCCAAATGTGTGTTAGGTATCAATAACAAAGCATTGAGCTATTGATAAAATGCCTTGCCAAACAGCCTCAGAGCAAAACATCACTTTTAGTTTAGCCCCAACAGCTGCAAATGCCCAATTTATAGACAGCGGCAAGCTTTGCAATTAACAAGTAGGCTTAAGATACAGATTTTCCAGAAAAATTAAAGAAATAAAAAAAGCCCTTAGCGGGCTTTTTCGTGTCATATCTACCGTCACCGATATGAGCAATGTAGCAAGTAAAGTGTAACGTTTTATGTCTATGTTTGGGTCGAGGAAACAGATGACAATCAAGAGTTACATCTTGAACTAACTTGGTAAAACAGCATCAAAACCTTTAACAGTATGATGTTGCTGTGAGAATAGTCTAGCGAACCAAGTTGTTGATAACGATTATTACTTAGGTTTAACCGTTCGTCAATACTCAAATGATAATTAATTTCATTTAATTTGGTTGCTGAATTTTTGTTCTTAGTGGTAAGTTTACTTTGTTTTGAAATAGGATTTGAAAAAACTACAATGAAAAAGCTATCAAAGTATCTAATAGTATTTAGTTTATTGTTTACAGCAACAGGGTGTTCTCCGAGCTTTACTTACAATAATTTAGGTTGGTTATCAGGGTTTTGGATTGATGATTATGTTGACCTTAACAGTGACCAGGCTGATAAATTTGAGCATATTGTCAAAACCAGCCGAGATTGGCATCGAGAAACACAACTCCCCTTATATAAACGCGACCTTGAAAATTTAAAGACCATGTTAGATAAGCAAGTTGACCATAACGAGCTTAAAGCACACTTTGTACAAGCGAAGCAGCACTGGCAAACATTGATTAATAAAATTGAGCCTGAACTTATCGCTTTAGCGAATTCACTTTCTTATAAGCAGCGCGTAGAGTTTGTTGCTGCACTGCAAGAAAACATTAATGATGAGTACAAAGAACACGAAGAAAAATCGCCTGAGCAACATAAAAAAGAACGTTTAGAAGAAAACCTTGAAAACTATAAAGAGTGGTTCGGTAGCAAACTCACTGCGCAGCAAAAAACACTCATAGAGAGTTCATCAAATTCTCGAGTCAGTACATTTTTAATGTGGATGCAGTACAAACAAAGGCGTTTAGATGCATTAAAAACGTTATTTATGCAAAAGCAAAAACCAACAGACTTTGATAGCCAGTTGGCAGTCATCATTAATAATCGCTTAGCTTTTATGAGCGATGAGTTAATTGCAGCCGATGATAAAAATCTCGATAACTACGTTAATTTATTAGTGGAACTAAAACCTACATTAACCGATAAACAGCGTCGTAACGTTCGCGATGAGTTTGATGAGTTAATCGAAGAGGTAAGTGACTTGATTGATGATTAATGGGCTAGGTGTGTTTGCACGTAATATGAAATTGATGGCAGCTAGCAGCTTATGTTTTTAAAATAAAAGTTAGAAAGTATCAGTTTTTCAAGATTTTATGTTAATAAACGTAGTTTAATGAGGGTTCGCTTAATAATTTGTTCCTAATTTTTTAATTTGGAGTTAAAATCTAGTCACTAGAATAATAACGAGAAACTGAATGGATATTGGTGCGCTAAGAGGCACTCAAGCTTTACGTAATAACGTTCTTAAATGGATGGGCTTTTGTCTAGGTGTTTTAGCGGGCGTGTTCGCGGTTTTTAATCTATTTATAAATGACTTTGTTGTTCTAGGTGCGTTAGAAGTCGTTTTTGCTTCGTTTTGTTTTTATATCTTTTTCTATACCCGAAAACGTAATGCTCAGCTCTGGCAATCACTTACTCTGTGTTTGTTTTTAAGTTTACTCATTACATTAGGTACTTACTTAAGCAGTATTAAGAGTTTACTTTTTATCTGGACATGTTCATTGCCTGTATTGTTCTATCTATTACTTGGTAAGCAATATGGGCAAGTGTTGTCTTTGATGGTTGCACTATTACAAGCACTGATTTTATTTAGTAAATCAAGTCTTGAACCTCTCAATAGTGTTAATTTTTTACTCAATTTTTCATTTACATATATCTGTATTTGGGCAGTATCTCACACCTTTGAAAATAGTCGTGCTGAATATGGACAGCGACTTGAAAACTTAGCCTTGCTCGACCCTTTGACTGGCGCGGGGAACCGCTTGGCAATGACCCATTATTTTGAAGTTGAATTAAAAAACAAAAATGGCTTGTTTATCTTAATGCTCGACCTTGATTATTTTAAGAATATTAATGATCAGTATGGCCATGATGTTGGCGACCGTATTCTCATTGAAGTCACCAGTTTCTTTAGGCAACGCATTAGTAAAGGCTATGTATTTCGTATTGGCGGTGAGGAGTTTGCTATCTTCTTACCCAGTAGTGACCCAAGAAGTGCTTATGAATTCGCAGATATGCTGCGCGAGCACTTATCAACCACTATCCACAATATTGATGAGCAAGTAATTAATCTGACCATTAGTATTGGTGTTGCTTGCTACATGCCAAATCAAACCCTGAAAAACTTTATTAAATGTGCTGACGATGCGCTATACCAAGCAAAGCAGCAAGGACGAAATAAAGTTGTAACAGCTTATGAGTTGAGCCAAGAGTCAATTGAGCATAATAAAGCGAGTTAGCGTTTATAAATTTAGCTTTTGTACATGGTGTCGAAATCAGGGATGTTTGCCTCCCAAATAGGAATATCTTTGCCTATGTATTCACGCATAGCATCAAAGAATAAACGCGTTCTTACTGGTAAGTCTCTGTGTGGGTAAACAGCATACACCGCGCTGTAATCGAGTAATTCCATATCGGTTAAAATGGGTACGAGATCGCCTCGCTTAACTTCATCGTCAAGAATAAATGCCGGCGCCAAAACATACGCATTGCCTGAAATAGCTTTCATTAAAAGTACTTCTGCATCGTTCGCACGAAAGACGCTTTTAATATTTTGCTCAATAATATCGCCATCGGCATTACGATAACGAATTCCGCTGATGCGTTTACTTGGGCTTGAATAGCTAGCGGCAGGTAGCTCTTTTAAATCTTCAACCTGTTTTGGCATACCGTAAGTTTCAATAAATTCCGGTGAAGCCAACAGCAACATACGGTTGCGGGCAATTTTACGGGCAATAAATGACGAGTCTTTTGGTTCGCCAACACGAAAAGCTAAATCATAGCCTTCTGATACTAAATCAATCAGCCTGTCGTCTAAACGAAGTTCCACCTCAACTTGCGGAAAGCGTTTTTGAAAGTCGTTAATGACTGGTTGAATATAGCGCTTACCGATAATACTTGATGAGGTAATTTTTAACGTACCACGGGGTTCTTGGTGGTAATTCTCTGCAAGTCTTACGGTATCTGATAACAAATCTCTCAGTTCAGCTGCTTTTTTTACCATTTCAGCACCAGCGGCAGTCAACGAAAAAGAACGTGTAGTACGATTTAGTAAACGAACACCTAATTCATCTTCGAGGCGGCTAATTTGTTTTGAAATAACTGAGCGATCTATATTTCTAGATTCGGCGGCTTTGGCAAATGAGCCTCGTTCAATTACTTCAAGCAACATTAATAAGCGGCTGGTGGTATCCATAGCAGTTCCTTAAATTCTATTGGTGCAATTCTGGCATTAATGAATTTAAAAATCTATCATTTTTATCCACTAATTAGTTGCGTAACATTGTCTCCTATCTAAATACAGGAGAGTCGTTATGAACAAATCTATTCTTGCAGTGGCAGTGACCATTGCGAGCTTAACGTTGGCAGGATGTGGTAGCGAAGCTAGCCAATCAGCGCAACAGCAACAATTACAACCTATCGATGTAGCGCAAGTACTTGTAAAGCCAGTACAAAATTGGCACACCTACACAACGCGTTTAGAGGCACCGCAAGAGGTTGCACTTATGCCGCGTGTTTCAGGTGTGATCGATAAAATTAACTTTAAAGAAGGTGACGGTGTTAAAGAAGGTGATTTGCTTTTCACCCTTGATGCACGCCCTTTTGCAGCAGTAGTCGATAGCTTAAAAGCGCAGATAGAGAGCGCCAAGGCCGCATTAGAGCAGGCTAAAAGTGAAGCAAAACGTGCAGAGCGCTTAACTGAGCGTAAAGCAATTTCAACGGAGCAAGCGGAGTCTCGTAAATCAACGCTAAGACAACGCGAAGCGCAATTGCTAGCGCTACAGGCTGAACTTACGGCCGCAGAGCTTGATTTAGAATTTACTCAAGTGCGTTCACCTATTGATGGCGTTGTATCGCGTGCGAATATTACCAAAGGTAATAACGTGCTTGCTGGTCAAAGCGTGTTAACAAGCATTGTTTCAAACCAGCAAATGTATGCTTATTTTGATATTGATGAGCGTACATGGAATCAATCGTTTACTGATGTGACAGCGCAAAGTGAACAAGCGGTTGTGATGCAAAAAGTGGGTCAAACCAGCTTCAACTACAATGGCAAAATCAACTTCATTGATAACCAAATTAATGAAACTACCGGCACTCTTCGTGTTCGTGCGGTGTTCGAAAACGATGAACAACAATTACGTGCGGGCTCATTTGCACGTATTAAGCTTGCTGCCAATAAAGTAAGTGAAAAAGTCATTGTGCCTGAGCGTGCAATTGGGACTGATTTAAAGAATCGCTTTGTACTCACTGTAGGTGAAGGCAATGTTCTTGAATACAAATTAGTAACGGTGGGTGAGCGTTACGGCAGTTTACGTGCGATTACATCAGGACTAAACGAAAACGATGTGATTGCAGTGAATGGCCCGGCGCGTGTTGGCCCTGGTATGCCAATTTCACCAAACACAGTCACAATCAATAGCGACGGAATTGCATTTACTCTTTCAAATAATCACTCAGATTTGGTTGCTAAACAGTAGGTCAAAATGAAATTTTCACACTTTTTTATCCAGCGACCCATCTTCGCAGCGATGCTGTCGCTTATATTTCTCATTGCAGGGGCAATTTCGCTATTTCAATTGCCAGTGAGTGAGTACCCTGAGGTTGTACCGCCAACGGTTGTAGTTACAGCAAATTACCCGGGTGCTAACCCAACGGTGATTGCCGAAACAGTGGCAACGCCACTTGAGCAAGAAATCAATGGTACAGAAAACATGTTGTATATGTTTTCACAAGCAACCAGTGATGGCCGCATGACTTTAACAGTTACTTTTGCATTAGGTACTGATTTAGACCGTGCACAAGTTCAAGTGCAAAATCGTGTCAATAGTGCACTACCACGATTACCGCAAGAAGTTCAGCGTTTAGGTGTTGTAGCCGAAAAATCATCACCTGATTTAACCATGGTGGTGCATTTGTATTCGCCTGAAAAAACGCATGATACGACTTACTTAGCGAACTATGCTGATTTGTATATCAAAGACCAAATTGCGCGCTTAGGCGGTGTGGGTGATGTGCAAATGTTTGGTGGGGGTCAATATTCAATGCGTGTTTGGCTTAACCCTGATGCACTCTCTGCTCGCGATTTAACAGCAATGGACGTAGTAAATGCATTACGCGCTCAGAACCAACAGGTTGCTGCGGGTAGTTTAGGTGCGCAACCTACCTCGAAAAGTAATCAATTTCAAATTCTGATGAATGTAAAAGGGCGCTTAAGCTCACAAGAAGAATTTGAAAATGTGATCATCAAAGTAGGTGAGCAAGGTCAGCTTACACGCCTAAGTGATGTAGCACGCCTTGAATTAGGCCAAAACACCTATGCATTAAGAGCGATGTTAGATGGTCAACCTGCACTTGCAATGCCGATTTTCCAGCGCCCAGGTTCAAATGCGATTGAGCTTTCTGATCAAGTGCGTGAAACCATGAAAGTATTATCAAAAGACTTTCCGGCAGGTGTTGAATACGACATTGTTTATGACCCAACTGTATTCGTACGCGGTTCAATTGATGCTGTTATTAAAACGCTACTAGAAGCAATTGCATTAGTTGTAATCGTTGTTGTGGTGTTCTTACAAACTTGGCGTGCATCAGTAATCCCACTGATTGCAGTACCGGTATCTTTGATTGGTACGTTTGCGGTTATGCAATGGTTGGGGGTTTCGATTAATACCTTATCGCTATTCGGTTTGGTTCTTGCCATTGGTATTGTTGTTGATGATGCCATTGTTGTGGTTGAGAACGTTGAGCGTAATATCGAGCAGGGTTTATCACCACTTGAAGCAACCCGTGTTGCAATGACAGAAGTAACAGGACCAATTATCGCCATTGCACTTGTATTGTGTGCGGTATTTATTCCTACGGCATTTATTACGGGGTTATCTGGTCAATTTTACAAGCAATTTGCTTTAACCATTACTATTTCGACGGTTATCTCAGCGTTTAACTCGTTAACACTATCGCCTGCGTTATCGGCGTTACTATTAAAAGGTCATGATGCAAAACCAGACCGTTTAACTAAGTTATTAAACCGTGTATTTGGTAACTGGTTATTTAAACCTTTTAACCGCTTATTTGATAAAGGCGCCAATGGCTACGAAAAGCTGGTACAAAAGCTAATTCGTATGAGTGTGATTGTATTAGTTGCTTATGTTGCACTTGTTGGTGGCACAGTAAAATTGTTTGACGCAGTACCTGGTGGTTTTATCCCACAGCAAGATAAGCAATATTTAGTGGCTGTTGCACAGTTGCCTGATGCGGCAAGTTTAGACAGAACTCAAGAAGTCGTGCAAGAAATGGAAAAAATTGCATTACAAGTACCGGGTGTTGCAAACACAGTATCGTTTCCTGGTTTATCGGTGAATGGTTTCACAAATAGCCCTAATAGCGGCATCGTATTTACACCGCTTGCCCCTTTTGAAGAGCGTCAAGATCCGAGCATGTCGGCAATGGCGATTGCGGCTCAGTTAAATCAAAAGTTTGCTAGTATTGATGAAGCATTTGTTGCGGTATTCCCGCCACCGCCAATTCAAGGTTTAGGTACAACGGGTGGCTTTAAACTGCAAATTGAAGACCGTGCAAACAAAGGCTTTGAAACACTCTTTAACAGCTTACAAGCAACTATTGCGAAAGCGCAGCAAGACCCAGCATTAATGGGGCTTTATTCAAGCTTTAGAATTCAAGTACCGCAAATGGATATCGACATTGACCGTGAGCAAGCGCTTATCCAAGGTATTCCACTTGATGAAGTATTCAATGCCCTACAAGTGTACTTAGGTTCTGTGTATGTGAATGACTTTAACTTGTTTGGTCGTACATATCAGGTTAATGCGCAAGCTGATGCTGACTACCGCCAAGATCCTGAGCAAATCTTGAATCTTAAAGTACGTAACCGCATGGGTGAAATGGTGCCATTAGGCTCTGTATTAACGGTCACACCAACAACAGGCCCAGATCGTGTAATGCACTACAATGGTTACCCTACAGCTGAATTAAATGGTAGCCCAGCACCAGGTTATAGCTCTGATCAAGCGCAACATGCGATTGAAGCAATTCTTGCCGATACATTACCAAATGGTATTGAGTTTGAGTGGACAGAAGTAACTTATCAGCAAATATTAGCGGGTAATACCATGGTGTATGTTTTCCCACTTGTTGTATTGCTTGTGTTTATGGTACTTGCAGCGCAATACGAGAGCTTAAGATTACCACTGGCTATTATTCTGATTGTACCTATGACGATTTTCTCCGCCTTATTAGGTGTGTGGTTTGTTGGTGATGACAACAACATTTTCACGCAAATCGCATTAATCGTACTGGTTGCACTGGCAAGTAAAAATGCCATCTTGATGGTAGAGTTTGCACGAGACCAGCATAAAACGGGGTTGTCTCACCTTGAAGCCATTATTAAAGCGTGTCGCTTACGACTTCGCCCAATTTTAATGACATCAATTGCCTTTACGGCAGGCGTTGTACCTCTTGTTTTAGCCACAGGTGCAGGTGCAGAGATGCGTCATGCTATGGGTAACGCAGTGTTCTCAGGCATGATTGGTGTAACTGTGTTCGGCTTATTGTTCACCCCGGTGTTTTATATGTTAGTCACTAAAAAATCGCAGAAGGAGCAACATGATGCATAAGCCTCTTCATGTAATCTTTAAACACAGCAAACTAGTCAGTGCGATGCTGTTAGCTGGAGCACTGGCAGGCTGCGCACAAAGCGTCGATATGCAAGAGCAGCAAGTGAGCCTGACACAATTTGTTAGCGATACACAAATTGGTGAACAAAACGAAGGTGCGAGCGAAAATAACTGGTGGCGTCGTTTAGATTCGCCTCAGTTAAACAATTTAGTGACTGATGCATTAGCAATGAATCACGACCTAAAAACCAGTCAACTTCAACTTGATGCAGCCATTGCCCGTTTAGGTGCAGCCCGCGCGGATTATTATCCGCAGGGCAGCCTAAGCGTAGGCGCAGAGCGCAGCAGCTTAGATGGCGCAATTACGCGCCAATCAAACGCTGGGGTTAATGTTAATTGGCAGCTTGATTTGTTTGGTCGTATTACAGCGTTAGTCGATGCTGCTAATGCAGGTGCACTAAACCAAGCGGAGCAGTTAAGAGCATTACAGGTTGAAGTGGTTTCAGCCGTGGTGCAAGGCTATGTCAGCTATCAAGGTAATGTGCAAAAGCAAGCTATCATTGAAATGCAAATCGAGGCGCTCGAGCAAAGTATTGATGTGCTCAAAGCGCGAGTAGAGGAGGGGGTTGCGAATGAACTTGATCTTAACCGTACTCTTGCCCAGTTAAAGCAGCAACAAGCGCTTATTCCTGAGCTTAGTTACTTGCAATATCGCGACCTCGCAACCCTTGCGGTGCTAACAGGGCGACTTGCCAGTGACATAACTTTGATAGAAGAGCCTGAGTTACTCAGTCACGAATTTAGTGTGTCGTTTAATAAAGCCAGTGAAGCAATGGCACTGAGACCAGATATCACCAGTGCTTTATATCAGTTTAGTCAGGCTTATTCGCTAAGTGTTGCCGCCTCAAAAGCATTACTGCCAGATATTAGTTTGGCCGGGTTTGCAGGTGTGGTGAGCTTAACCAGCAATGGCTTAGAAGATACTGTGCAACAATGGCAAGTCACACCAAAAGTTGAATGGTCATTACTCAGCTATCCTGCATTATTAGCTCAGCGTGATGCACAGCAGTTTTTAAGTGAAGCCGCTTACAGTGACTATCAAAGTAAAGTATTAAAAGCCATTAGCGATAGTGAACTTACTTTACAAAGACTAGTCAAACAGCAACAACAGTTAAGTTATGCTGATCAACGTTTTAATTATGCCAATAAAGCATTTGGTCAAGCACAAGCAATGTATCAAGAAGGACAAATTCCTTACTTAGAGTTGTTAGATGCGAGACAGGATGTTTTAATAGCGCAAGAGAACGCTGTTGATTCAACAATTGCTTCATTACAGGCCAAAGTAAGTGCTTATCAAGCATTTAATGGTCGTTGGAGCTTTGAACTAAACAACCTTTAACCCAGAGTATTCAATGTCACATATTCAACAAACTACAGAACTTCCGTCAACAATGCGCGCGCTTGCACTGATTGAGCCGAATGACGCCATAGCGTTATCTGAGCTTTCTGTGCCAGTACCGAGCCCTGAAGGCAATGAGCTTTTGGTTAAAGTTGAATATGTGGGCTTAAATCATGGTGATGCCAACTTTGCAAAACAAGGTTTTTGTAAATGGCATTACCCTCATGTACTAGGTCATGATGCTGTTGGCGTGGTTGTTCAGGCAAGTAAAGGTGTATTCCCAGGTGTTGGCGCACGTGTTGTATGGCACGCCAGCCTTGGCGACCAAGGTGTGTTATCTGAATACACAACGGTACCAAACTATGCGGTTTCGGTTGTGCCAGATAACGTATCACCGGCAGATGCTGCAACCTTACCTTGTTCAGGTATGACGGCATTAATTGCCCTTGATAAGTTGCAACTAAGCGAAGGGGATTCACTGTTTATTGACGCAGGGGCAGGCGGCGTTGGTCAATTTGCTATTCAATTTGCTAAGCAACGTGGTGCAACTGTATTTACCACTGCCAGCAAACACAATCATAAGTTACTTAAGCAATTAGGTGCTGATGTGGTGTTTGATTACAATGACCCTAAACTTGAAGATAAAATTCGCCGTGAATTAGGCCCGCAAGGCTTTGACGCGGTGCTTGATTGTATTGGTGGCGATACCACCATTCGTAACGTTGAGCTAATGCGCTTTTGTGGCCGTATTGCCTGTTTAAATGAGTTACCTAAGTTTGAACAAGAACTTATGTTTAGACGCGCACCAAATATTGGCATTGTATCCTTAGGTGGAGCTTGGCTTGCAAATAGCTTATGTGCGCAACAAAAATTGAGCTTTATGGGTAACTTATTACTCGATAATGCAGCCCGTGGCGAGATCAAATTGCCGCAAATTCATGCTGTTGATTTTACCGCCGAGGCTGTTTCAGCTGCTTTAAATAAACAACTTGCTGGTGGCTTTACCGGTAAACAAGTTGTGCAAGTAAGCGGCTAATCTTGCAAACTCACTGCCCAGTCATCTTGTTTGATGGTCAGTGCAATCTGTGCCATTTTTGTGTGCAGTTTATTCTTCGCTTTGATAAGCAAATAACCTTTAAGTTATGCCCCATGCAAAGCGATAAAGGTGAACGTTTACTAAAGGCGCATCAAATTGACGATCCACTCTCTTCAATGTTAGTGATTGATAATAACCTGTTATATAAACAAAGTGACGCTGTGTTATTTATCGCAACTAATTTAGGTTTACCATTCTCTTTGGCTAAGGTGTTCAAGTTACTGCCAAAAGGCTTTCGCGATCGTATGTATGATTGGGTTGGCCGTCATCGTTATCGGTTTTTTGGCAAACAGACACAGTGTAAGTTACTGACCGAAAGACAAAAGCAGCATTTTTTATAAACATTTAGAGTAAAGCTTGCTATTCTCGTTATTGGGAACAAATAACAATAATAAGAATATGAACATTCTCTTTCTAATCCTAAGCTCGCTTTACATTGCTTTACTGCTCTTTATACCATCATTAACTCAGCCTATTATGGCGCTATTTAAAACATTACCAATCGGCCTGTTGATTGTGATGGTGTTAAAAGGGCGTAGTCAGTTACAAATTCGCACTTTTATTACTTTATTATTCGCTCTTAGTTTTTCAGCACTAGGTGATGTGTTGCTAGCCCTTGATACAGGGCAACTCTTTATAGGTGGTTTAGCGGCTTTTTTTGTAAGTCACGCCTTTTATATCATTACCATGTTGCCAATTAAAAACTGGCGACTAGACGTTTTACTTCTTTATCTCTTTTTGGCCATCATCATTTTTTGCTTATTTTATCCAAACCTGAATGACATGCTCATTCCGGTGATTTTCTACATGTTGGTACTTAGCATAATGGCAAGCCTTACTTGGATGACAGATAAATCGAACGGTTTTTTAGTGTTAGGTGGGGCCGTGTTTGTTATATCAGACTCTATTCTTGGTCTTAACCGTTTTTATTTAGAAATAGCACATGCAGATATCGCAATAATGATAACGTATTACATTGCGCAATTTTGTTTGGTGACAGGATTTTTGCAAGCAACAAGTAAACATAAATAGCCACAGTGGCTCAGTGTTGATTGCCGTGATAAAATACGTGCGTTTTAATTTTCGAGATTTTCCATGGCAAATACAGCGCACGCACTGCACATCCTTGTTAAGCACAAAGAACAAGCTGAAGACATCATCAAGCAACTTAAAAAAGGTGCGAAGTTTCAGACGTTAGCTAAAAAACATTCAACCTGTCCGTCGGGTAAAAAAGGCGGCGATTTGGGTGAATTCAGACGCGGTCAAATGGTGCCACAGTTTGACAAAGTAGCATTCAGCGGCGAAATCTTAGAGCCACATTTAGTGAAAACGCGCTTTGGTTGGCATGTAATTAAAGTGCTATATAGAACTTAAAAATTAAAGCCTGCTTAAAACTAATAAGACACGTCGTTAGCCCTAAATATTTATTTTTAGTGAGTTGAAGCCTGTGGTTTTACTCATTTTTGGACAAAAACACGTTAGAGTATTTAATCAGTAACGCCGCAAATAAACGGCAAAAATTAGTTGGCTAAAAATTTTTAAGGTACGAACAAAGCCAACTAGTTTTTTGTCCGCACTTTTTAATTTGCTTTGTTATATGCCGATTACCAATTCGCCTGCTTAGTTTTTTTTATACCCTCGCCACATAGTAATTGCTAGTGTTAAACATCCCAACAAAATGAAAATAGCTGTTACATTTGGGGACTCTTGCACTATGCCAAGTTTTCCATTTAACCATGCAGGGAAGAATATACTAAACGGAATGTAGGTAACGATAAACAACAGAAACCAAATATATTGGCTAAACACGTTTAACAAACTACGACGATTAACCAGTTTAAGTTTATCTGCTAAATGTTTATGGAACTTTACGATACCCAAGCAGAGCCAAACATAGACCACAAATGAAACTACAAAAATAGCAATATTCACATAACTCTCTTAGGCATATAACGCCCGCTAAACGCCGAGCGTTAGCGAGTCCGGTGGAGGCCATGCTTTTTGTGGCCAGAATTTGAGCGGCTTGTTATGTGTTTGCTGGTAATTTAGCTTCATATTCGCTTATATAATGGTCCACTTCATGAGCTGTGCCAGTATGAAAAAGCTCGCCCGTATTGCGATTTACAATTATTGGAGCATTGCCACCTAGCATTTCACGGAAATCACCCGTTTCAACATATGATTTAGCTTGGTAGAAAAACACCCAACCCCACTGCTTTTCAATAGTTTCTTCTTCAAGAATGACACACTCTACTGGATCGAATTTATCGGCACTTTTTTCAAGTTCAACTTCTACCAATTTTTGCGCTTCTTGCTTATTCATGCTCCGAACTCTTTTGACACATAGACATAATGACTCCCACACGGTGCTAGCCTCCGCTTTTCGTGGGTTAGCTTAATGACAAAGCCAGAGCCATAATTAGTTTGTCAAATAACTAAACAGCAGAGGCTAGCATGAACAAACATAGCATACTTTTTATC